>CALWTO010000019.1 GCA_944384485.1 uncultured Clostridia bacterium | reverse complement strand
TGGATGACTTCAAAGCGTTTAAATCTTGGTCGAATGATTTTATTAAACAAATCTTGTCGACTTACGGTGCTGTAATTGGCTTAAATTTACTATTCTTGATTTTGCCATATGTTCAACAAATTGAATTTTTTACTTGGGGCATGTTAAACGCGATTGTAAATGTGGTATTCTTAATTGCTGGACTTGTTATGGCGAAAGACTTTATTAGCATGGTTGCCGGCTTTGTTGGTGGCGGAGATGTATTCTCTAGTGGTGAAGGTGCCAAAGGTAATGTTGGCAAATCGCTATCTAAAGGCTTAAAAATGGCGACGGGGGTAGGAATTGCACCAGCAAAAGGTCTAAAAACTGGTGTAAGTATTGTCACTAGAGGAATAAAATCAGGTGTTGCTAGTAAACAATTAAGCGACAGAAGTAAAGCAGTAAATGAATATAATAGGATGAAAGAAAGTTTTGTAGAAGATAGAACGGGAAAAGCTGCATATGATAATACAACGGCTTTTGCTCAATCTGTAATGAGAAATGCGGACGCAAAAAAAGCATATGATGATGCCATGTCGGGTAAAGCGGACACCGCAGAAAATCGTGAAGCTGCATATAAAAAAGCGGAAAAAGTGCTGTATGAAAAAGATGAAACATACAAGAAAGAAAAAGACGCCTATATGCAAACTTCTTTAGAGCAAGCAAACCTTAATAAATTTAGAACAAAGAAAGAAGTGAATAAAGATATTGATTTAAGTCCAGAAGAACTTCAAAAAAGAATGGAAGCCAAGGCGAAGAAAAATTATTTAAATGTAGACGGAACTGCTTCAGGAAAAGGATTGCAAGCATTCCTTGCTAACACTACTGCTGGTTTTAGGGGCTCCTTGAAAAATTTGTTTACCAAAGATATGCTTTCAAATGTTGGGCTAGATAAAATGACAGCAACTGTTAAAGATATGACAGGTATATTTATGTCAAAAGATGCCGCTGGTAATGCTATTATTAAGCAAAAAAAATTTAATCCAAACACTATTGATGATTACGGAAAACAAAGAGAAAGAATCAAAGAGGAAGCAATCAAGTCAGGTGTTTCTGAAGACAAGATGGAAGAACATATCACTAAAAAATTGCATGAAATGCTTGATACTAAAGACGAAAAAGGCAAGATTAAAGATGCTATTGTTGCGGCATTAAAAGAAGTTGGAAACGGAATATTTACTGGAGCAAATAAGTCATCTCCAACAGAAAAAATTGCGGATGATAAATTGCCTAAGAAACAGTATGAAAAGACTGTTGAAACCAACAAAAAACTTGATAGTATGTCAGATGCAATTAAAGATTTGGTTTCATTCTTAAAATCTAAACCATAAAAAAAACAATCAAAGTTTAATCTTTGATTGTTTTTTTATTTCTTTAGTTGAATTTTTTTTCATTTTAAAGTAAAATATTAATATGAAAATATTAAGTGCAATATATAAAACAAGTGTAGTAAAAAAAGAAGATTTGATAAAAGATGATTTTTTTCAGTTTGCTTTTGTTGGAAGGAGCAATGTTGGAAAAAGCTCTTTTATTAATAAACTTGTAAATCAAAATAGGCTTGCAAAAACATCTTCAACTCCTGGGCTTACAAAAATGATAAATTACTTTTTTATTAATGAAAAATTTTATTTTGTCGATTTGCCCGGCTACGGTTTTGCAAAAACAGATAACAAAAACAAAATGGTTTGGGCAGATGTAATAGAAAAATATTTATACCCAAACGAAAAACTTTTAACGGTTTTTGTTTTAGTAGATATAAGGCATTTGCCTTCTTTACAAGATAAAAAAATGATTGAATTTTTAACTTTTTATAATATTCCATATAAAATAATTGCAACAAAAGCAGATAAGTTATCAAAATGTCAAATATCAAAATCTATGGAATTGATATCAAAAGATTTAAAAATCAGGAAGGAAATGATAACTGCGGTAAGCAATCAAAACGGGCAAGGTATAGAAAATGTTTTAAACTTTATTCAAGCTCAAATTGAACTAACAGAGGCAAAAAATGGATAAATTTGTTGCAAATATAGAAGAAATTGGGTATGGTGGAGAAGGGGTTTGCCATAACAATGGGAAAGTATGCTTTGTTAAATATAGCTTACCTAAAGAAAAACTATTAGTCGAGAAAATAGAGGAAAAATCCAAGTATGATATTGGGCAGATTGATACTATTTTAGAAGCAAGTAAAGATAGAACGACTCCTTTATGCCCTTATTTTGGAATTTGTGGTGGATGTGATTTTCAACATACTAATTATAAAAACGAACTTGTTATAAAAAAAGAGATATTAAATAAACAATTATCCCGCAATGGTCACAATATTGATTTTTCAGTTGTTGCAAGTGATAAAGATTATTTTTATAGAAACAAAATACGCTTGTTTGCAGGTGATAAAGCATTAGGTCTTAAGAAAGAAAAAACCAATCAATGTGTTGAAATTTCTTCATGTAAAATTGTAGATCAAAGAATTAATAAAATCTTACCGATTTTAAATAAATTTGTTTATTTACAAAATTTACAATTTTTAATCAATTACATTGAGATTAAAACCCAAAATGAAAAAGTTTTAATAAATATTTTTTTAAAGAAAAAAACAACATATGATTTTTCCATTTTACAAAATATAACAGATTGTGAATTAGGTCTTTTTGAAACTATAAATAATCAAACTAAACATGTTTTCGGATTAAACAATATTTCTATAAACGAGAGTGAATTGAATTATATAATAAACCCAAATTCATTTAGACAAATCAATAGTTTTATTGCAAATATTATTTATAAAAAGATAATAGAAAATGTGGAAAACAAAACAGTTGTAAATTGCTATAGTGGAGCAGGTGTTTTGAGCGGAATGATTTCTCTAAATGGTGCAAAAAAAGTTTATGGAATAGAACTAGGTGAAAATGAGCACAATGATGCTGAAAAACTAAAAGAAAACAATAACCTTATAAACCTTATTAATTTAAAAGGAGATTGTGCTAAAATTTTGCCTTTATATGCTAAAAAAGCAGATTTGGTTGTTATTGATCCCCCAAGGAATGGGTGCGATAAAAAGGTTTGTTTAACATTAAATAATTCGAACATAAAAAAAATTATTTATATTTCTTGCAATCACGCGACTTTTGTCCGTGATGTAAAACTTTTATCAAAATATAGAATTAAAGAAATTGAACTGCTTGATATGTTTCCCAAAACAGCGAATTTTGAAATTTACAGCGTTTTAGAAAAAATTTGATTTTATTTTTAAATTTTGAATTATTATGTTATAATACTTTCAAGGAGATATTATGATAAAATTAAGACCTAAAATTATTGAATATCAAGAAGCTTTTGACAAATTTGTGGAATGTAGAAAAGAAGTCAATGAAGCATTAGAGAAGGGAAACATCAGCGAAGTTTTTGATAAACTTGTAAAAAAAGCAAATGAAAACGATGCTATTGCAATGGATGTTCTAGCTTATTATTATAAATCAGGAATAGCAAATTTTTTAAAAGAAGATTATCAAAGATTTTATTTTTGGGAACTGTTAGCTTGTTCTAAAGGCAATAATTTTGCTATCGAGAAAATGCAATTTATATTTAATAATACTTATGAAGAGATTTTCGATGATGAAAATTTTGATGAAATAATATATAAAAATGATATAACAGAAGAAAATGTAATTTACGTATTAGGCAAAGAGATCGCAAAAGTAATGGTTAGAAAGTATAAAATATATGCAGAAATGCTTTCTACAAAACAAGAAAACGGGAATCCTTTTAGCAACGAAATGCTTTTACAATTTAAAAAAGATCTAGAAAATGCACTTCCAGACATAATTGAAAAGTTAAAATAAAAAAAGAGTTATCTCTTTTTTTTATTTATTTAAAAATATATTTTTAATAGCAATAAGTCTATCGTTAATTATTCTATTGATGATGTCTTCATTTTTGTCAATTCTGGCTAGGTTAATCAAATTAAGCAATAATTGGCTTTCAAGACCAATATAGTTTAGAAATGTGTTTGTTTTATCACATTGCTTGATGGACAAAAAAGGTAATTTTTTATTATATAAATTTAAAAATATTTTTATTTGCTTATTTGTTAACGTATATAATTTTGAAGTGTTCAAAAATCCACCCAAACGAAAAAGAGATTGGTTTACCAAAGAAAAAGAATTAAAGACGAGGTCAAGTAGCACTTCATCTTCACTTGTATTTATAAATTTAAATTCATTTTTATTGTAAGATTGATAGTATTGTTTTGCCAGCTCTTCGTATTCTTCCATTGTAAGAATTTTATCATCTTCATAAATCATACAACCCTCTTTTCTTTATATATTCCAAAACTTTAAGAAGGTGTGAAAAAACTCCAATTACTTGGAGTTTTTTATTAAAATCTATCAAACGGATTTTTTGGCTTTAAAACCATTTTGTTCCTTTTTTCAACATCGTAGTAAAGTTTTTCAGCATCTAATTTTCTAGAAATTCCTATTTTTCTTCCAGCAGGGTTCTTTATCATGCAAGGAGTATCAAAAAATGGTGTCATTTTATCTTTTACAATGTCTTTACCAAAAACTTTTGAAATGATAGTCCATTTAGGCATAGTTCTCAACTCACTTTCTTCAACAAGAGGACGTCGTGTTCTTTGTGTGCTGGTATTAGTTGTTGTTCCGCTATCACCTTTATCAGATTTAGATTTGCTTTCTTCATCATGGAATACTGTTGTTTCTCCACAAGCTTTGGAGAATGCCTGAATAGTTGATTCATCTTCGGACCCCAAGAAAATTTGCACTTGAAAGTTTCCACGAATATTTGTTGCTTCATCAGCTCCATATTTTATATCAAGTTGCTTGTAAGACTGCAAAATTATTTCAAAAAATATTTGTCTTGATCTTGCGACGGTTACCATGGTTCCAAAGCCTTCAACTTTTGGCATATTTCCAAATTCATCAAGTATAAAGTAAACAGGACGAGGCAATTTTTGTTTTGGTGTGCTGTTTGCGACATCTACCAAAGTTCTGTATAATTGACTTATACAGAGTACTGCCAAGTGATGTCTTTCAACTTTATGGTCAGGTATTCTTAAAAAGAATGCGGTAGGACGGTTGGCTATCTCTTTAAAATTTAAATCTGTAGCACTTGTCATGTACAATATTCCTTCATCTGTGAGTGTACCTAGAATTGTACCCAATTGACCTAAAAATGAGCGTTGAGTTACAGAACTTGTTCCGCATATAGTTTGCATAAGTTGATGAACAGTTGAATTTATAGGATCTCTTCCTTCCGAATATGCAGAAAGAGTTTTTAATGAACTGTCACGATCAGACATTGTGGCATCACGAATATTAGCAATTTTTGTAACATTGAAAAAGTTGAATTTTTCTTTTGTCATACCAAGTCTTGGATCTCGTGAGTCTTCAAGCATTGCTTCCATAATTCCCAAAATGAAATCTTGACAACCTCTTGACCAGGAAGGATCTTTTGAGCCCTCATCTACAGGCGCAATTGCTATCGCAACATTTCTTAATTCGGCTTTTGCTTGAACTTCTAATTGCCTTTGTCGTGCTTCTAATTCTCTTTTTAAAAGTTCACTGCTTGGAAAAGCTTTACCTTCAAATCCATACCATACATCTTTATATGGACAATCTTCAATATCTTCCGCGGATAGTTTTTTATAACCAGCATCTTCAGGAGTTATGTTAGAAAATTTTTTGACTTCAGTAGCCAAATTTGTTGCTCTTTGGTATAAATCATATGCATTTTCCATTGGGTTCCATCTTGAAGATGTGAATGGGTCTTCAAGATCAAGAACCATGATTTGATAACCTTCTTCTTTTAAAATGTTGGCATGATCTCTGTAAAGTTCTCCTTTTGGATCAGAAATAACCATACTAGGTTTCTGTCCACTGTGCGCAAAAATTCTTATAGTTGGACTAACTAGAATTTGAGTTTTACCTGTTCCGGTTGTTCCAAGAACAAGAGAATGCTTTTCTTCTTGCATACAGACATTATAACCACTAGAATTTTGTTTTAAATAAAAAGGGTATCCTGTTTTCTTCAATACTGGTAAATTGCGCCAAGAAGTAAAAATAAGGTCTTTATCAGTTTTAAGTTGATTTTCCGTTAAAAATTTTGAATCATGATTTATTTCGAATTTTTCGCCGGATGAAGTTTTTCCTTCATTGCTGTATTTTTCTTTTTGTGGTTTAGTTGCAAAACCTGCAATTAATCCTAATACAAATCCACCAGCGGCTAGACCGAAACTAACTGGAGCCATAAAAGCTTGAACCAAATCTTGAGTCTCGGAAGTAAAATAATTTAGTGCAACTCCTATAGCATAGGCAAGTACTGCACATAACAGCCCTAAAATTAATGACAATCTAAACTTTTTCATTTTTTCTCCTCAATAAAATATTAACATTTATTATAAAAAAAATCAATTAAATATATAAATTTAATCTTTTGCATAATAATTTATTAACAAATTTAATTTTAAAAATCATATTGTCTTGATTTTTAAAATTCAAACAATTATAATATAAATGTCACTAAATATTTTTGCTCCCATGGTGAAATGGATATCACAATCGACTTCGGATCGATTATTGAGGGTTCGAATCCTTCTGGGAGCGCCATAAAAGGATGATAAAGATTATGACTTTTTACCATGGAAGCACAAATCCAAATCTGAAAGTACTTAAAAAAAATCATTCAAAAGATGGTTGTGTTTATGCTACAACAAGCAGACTTGTTGCTTTAATTTATTCTGTAAAAAGTTTTCCTAATCTTTTTGCAACTTATAACGGGCAACCCTGTTTTTGGGAGTTGATTCCAAATATATTTGAGAAAATGACAAAATTTAAAAAAGGGTATATTTATATTTTAGAAAATCACAATTTTGATCATGTTGAATTACAAAAAAACAAATGTTCACAGTTGTATTGTTATCGTACAGATAATGATGTGCAAATTATAAGAAAAGAAATAGTTAATGATATATATAGTGAATTTTTAAAATATCAAAAGAAAGGAGAATTTAAAATTTATAAGTTTGACGAAATCCCTAAAGAGAAAAGAGATAAGATGATTAAAGAAATCAGCCAAATAGCCAAGTCTTTGTCTGATAAAGAAATCAATGATGAAAAAAATTATTGGAAATGCTTTGAGTAATAATTTTTTAAAATAAAATGAAAATATATTTATTTTATAAGTCAAGTTGGCATTGTTAATTTTGAAGAAAAATACAAGTGAAGTACTTGTATTTTTTTTAAAATAAAATTTTAAGATGTTTTTCATCGTGTTTTACAATCTTTTATTTTTATTAAATTCATATTAAATTATTTTTTATTTAACACTTATTGAATTATCATTAGAATTATCGTTTTTTGAATTAATAACTAATGCATCCTCTTTTATTCTATACTTACAAATTCTTATAATTATATAAGTTAAAAGCATTAATATACTTTCAGCTAATTGTCCAATTTCAGTTCAATAAGGAGATAGGATAAATATTGCTAAACATATCCTTCTTATTTTTACTAATAAGTTGATGATCGTGTTAATTAAAGGCGAATATTCTAATTGCGTGTAGTATTTTATGATTGTAAAGTAAGGAGTTAAGAGCATGTCTATAATTTGGAATATAAAATAAATTATAGCAATTTTTAAATCAACCCCATATATTGAAAAAAATGAGAACAACATCAAAACGCTAGAAATTATTACACAAGAAGTAATAAATAGGATTCTTTAATTAACTTTTTGTATTGTAAGCGTTTTTTAGAAATATCTATTTTTGCCACTGTTTTCTTTTCATAAATTTTTTATGATTTATTGTAAAACGTTCAATTATCTAATAAATATGGAAAACAATTTACCATATCATTATAAGTTTGGATAGACATCTCTTTTTCTTTTTTTAATACATCAGGATTAAAAATTATTTTCATTTGTTTTTTGTATTTTATTTTTTGACTTTTAGACATATCTTTCCAAAACCAAATTTCCAATTTCCCTTGATTATATAACTCCATAATCTTTTCATATACATTTTTTATAGTTTCTATCCTTTTTATTTTAACATCTCTGTTTTTTATAACAAAACATTTTTTACCATTTTTTGTTAAAAGCTCTTCATAGTCATCAATGTTTTCAGTTTCATAAATATAACTTTTTTTATTCCAATAAAGTTTTTTTAACATATCTTTACAACGTTCAATTATAATCAATTTATTGGTTTTATCGTTCCAATACCAACTTCTAAAACCGCAACCCGAATAAAAAACTGCCATGCAATAAGAGTCAGTCAAATAAATTAAATTATCTTCTCTGTAATTTGATAAAAGTATTGAATTTTTTATTAATTTGTTACTTCCATGGTAAAAGATCATAATCTCTCCTTTATTCTTCAATTTAACATTCTTTTGGTGCAAGAGGTTCTTCAATGCTAGCAATACCTTGTGGAAAGGCTCTTTTTATTAATGTTTTGCTCTTTAAAACAAAATGGCATTGTAAAAATTTTCTTCGTATTAGATTAAATGTTTTATTGTTTAACCTACAAATAAAATCGTTTTTATAAAGGCATTTATCACAAGAACTGCCAAAATGTTCTTTTAAAGGACAATGTTTGAAAAACATGTACTCTGGGTAAAAGGATGTAAACAAATATAAGCAAGTATCACAATTAAAGATTGACGAGAAATCAGTTTCTTCAATTGATAATGCTATATTGTTAAAACCTAGTATTGAATATAATTTAACAGTGTATGAATTAAATACATTCATATTGCTTCCAATAAATGTTTTTTCAGCTGAAGTAATAGTCAATGCATAATAATTATTTGCGTAAATTCCCCAGTTTGCACATTCTTTTAAAATGTTTTTAATGATTTCAATTTCTGTGTTATTAACCAAAATAGGGAAAGAAATAAAAATTTTATAATTCCCAAACTTTTTGTAAATGTTAATTATTTGTGTAAAGTCAATGTTTTGTGGTTGATAAATAAACATTTGGTATTTTGTTTTTATTTTTTCAAAGTTTTCAAAATCTTTTATAATTGCGACATTTTTTATTTGTTGTTTTGTGTTAAATAATTCAATGCTAGAATTATTTTCAACTTTTTTCTTAATCAAAAAGTTATCTTTTTCGTATTCAAGTAATATTTTTTCTTTTAGTTTTTGCAATGATTTTCTTCGTAAATTGTTAAATTGAGATTTAACTATAAAAGCATTGTCCAAATGACAAGTTAAGGAGTTTAAGCAAAATTCTTCCCCAAGTTTAGAAAATTGTACAAAGCACTCTTCTTCAGTTAAAGGATTTGTTTTTGCACAATCGACAACATTATCGCTTTCAATTATGATTTTTGTTGTGTTGGCGTTGAGAATTATTTTTGCTTTTTCCCCATGAAAAGCAAAAAAAGTTATATCGATTTTGATTTGTCTTGAGTTATTTAGAACTTTATTTTCATTTTCGTAATCAATTATCAATCTTGCTTCAGCACCATTTTCTATATAATTTGTAGTTGTAATTTTATATAAATTATTTTTAATTTTTTGCAAATCTTTTATTGCAATAATTCCAATTTCTTTATTGTTTAAGAAAAATTTTAATACATCATTTTTATTTAAATTTTCTTTTGTTTCTATGTAAATTTCATTAAAATTTTTGCCTTTAATAAATTTTACCACTTTCCCTATTTCAATGCCAATATGATTTTGACACTTACTGTAAATTATTTTGTCATTTTCTAAATACCCACATGAAAAATTGCCACGGTTAAAAACCTTTTTAAGGTCTATTATGTCATTTTTTGAAAAAGAAAAATTATTATTAATTGCTTTTCTATAAGTATTTACGGCCTGTGCAACATAGGCGGGTCTTCTTGCTCTGCCTTCGATTTTAAAACTACAAATTCCAGCCTCGTATAGTTCTTTTAACTTTGAAAGCATACAGAAGTCTTTTGTACTTAGTAGATAACCTTCTTTTTTACATTTTTTATTTTCCATAGAATATTCTAATCTACAAAATTGTTTGCATTTTCCACGATTTCCACTGCTATTTGCAAGTAGGGAGCACAAATAACAATTTCCTGAATAAGCAACGCACAATGCACCTTGAACAAAATATTCAAGTTCGATATCACAGTTGTCTTTTATTCGTTTAATTTCCGTAAGTGAAGTTTCACGTGCCAAAACAACTCTTTTAAAACCTATTTTTTTGGCAAACAGCACTCCTTCTAAATTATTAAAACCCATTTGTGTGCTGGCATGTAATTCTATATTCGGAAATTTTTGTTTTAAAAAATAAGCTAATCCTATATCTTGAATAATAAAAGCGTCTACTTTTGAATTGAGTGCTTGTTTTACCAAAGCGTATACTTTTTCAAATTCGTTGTCTTTAATCAATACATTTAAAGCAAGATAAATTTTTACATTAAAAAGATGTGCATAATTTACGACATTATGCAAATTTGTAATATTAAAATTTTCAATATTATTTCTCGCATTAAAATCATCAAGCCCTAAATATATAGCATCGGCACCATTATTTATTGCAGTTTTAAAACTTTCAATATTTCCAGCAGGAGCAAGAAGTTCAATTTTTTTGTTTTTCGTTTCTTTCATATAGTTATTATAACAGAAATTATTTAAAACTCAAAACTTAAAAAACAGAAGATTTTGAAAAATAGCATATTGACATATTTTTAAAAATTAAATATAATACATACATGAACAATATACTTGATGATGTAAAAGAATGCTTTTCAAAAATTGATTTTAAAGCCAACAATTTTGGTTTTTATAAAACTTATACAATCAATATTTGCAAAACTGCATATGATTTAGCAATAGATAGAGCACTAAATGAAAATGTGAGCGTTTTAGCTGTATTTTATTTAATTTTAGATGAAATTGGCGGAAGCAATGCGCAAATGTATAAAAATGAGATAAAAAATTACTTTAAACGAAATTATAAAGATGATGTTGAAAAAACTTTAAAAGTTTTAGCGGATTATAAAGAAAATTTAAAAATTCCTGAAGTGCAATGTATAAATGATGCTAAATTTATTGTTTCTTTTGAGAATTTAAAAAAAGTATATATTAAATATGTAAACGAAACTATTATTCCTGGCGATGTAAAAACAAAGTTTTCAATAACAAAGACATTATATTTTAAAAGCAGTTTTGAAATAAAACAGAAATATCATAGTCAAATGATGAGCATGCTTTATTATTTTAAAAGGGCAATAATTACTAAACAAGAAACAGAAAAATTAAAAACATATAAAGTCATTGCAAAATGTGGGCATGTAGGTCAAAATAAGTATTATCCTGGATATTTTGTTGTAAAAGCCAATAATGCTGCAGATGCAGCAAATAAAGCGAGATATTTCCCTAGAGTTAAGCATGATAATAAATACGCTATTTTAAGTGTAGAAGAAATTGATGAAAAAATGGCACGTAAACTTTTTATTAAAAAAGAAAAGGAAATATATTTTCATATAAAAACCAATAAAGAGAGAAAGCTTACGATGCCATTGTTAGAAAGACTTTTAATTGAAGAAGAAAAATATCCTTATGAATTAAGGGAAAAAACAAATTCAGGTCGAAAGACTTCAAAAGGTATAAAAATAAGGAATTATAAAAAATATTCAAAATACAATTTAAATTTGGAAAAAGAATAAAAAGCAAATATTAAATTTGCTTTTTATTTTATTATATTTAAAATTTTAATCAATATCTAAATCTTCATTATAAGTATCTTTTATTAACTTAACAGTTCCTATTACAATATCATCTAATCCGCATTTTACAGCCAGTTTAAATGAGATAGTGATTGATTCTTCATTTTTCATATTATATATAATTTTAGTTTAAACTCAAAGAAGTTTAATATAAAAAATGATTTTACTTATTGATAATATAAAAAATTTTTGAGCAAAAAGTATATAAATCAAAATTGATAGAAGTCTAGGGGAGATTTGGTTTATAATTATAATAAACTTTTTGATTACTTTTTCATTTAATAATAAGTGATTAATGAAATTTATTTCAAAATTATTTTCCTTTTATCTATTTTAAAATTGTTATATAATTTTCATCTAATTCACATATAAATGAAAATTCTTCTTGGTTTAATCTTTGCACAATTCTAAATTATATTATTCATTGATTAACTTTTTTATTGATTTACATTCTCCATGTTAATTGACTTTATAAATTTTTACGTTATAATAATAAAAAACAATTATGTGACTTATATAATAACCGACTTTAAATAACATTAAAAGGATTGAATGAAAGCTTTAATTATTAAAGAAAAATGGTTGAATTTAATTTTATCGGGTAGGAAAACTTGGGAAATAAGAAGTTCTAATACAAAAATTCGTGGAAAGATATTATTAATAAAAAGTGGTAGCAAACAAATCTTTGGGGAATGTGAACTTGTAGATAGTAAAAAACTTAATTTATATCAATATCAAATTAGTGAAGACAAACATTGCATAGATGTTAAGCAAGATATTTTGCCTTATAAAAATACTTATGCATGGGTATTAAAAAATCCGAAAAAATATGATAATCCTATTTCATATAAACATCCAATTGGTGCAGTCATTTGGGTGAATTTCAAGTAAAATAGAAATAGAATTAGAAATCTGCCATAAAGCCAAGATGATCAAGTGATGGTCAAACAAAATAAAGTATTTATTGTCAACTTAAAGTGTTCAAAGAATATATTGAAAGAATCGGCTTGGCTGTTTTTGTGAATAATATTGATTGTGCTATGACAGAAACAAACGATAAAAATGCCGACACTTAAACAATACATTATGACAGAAAGAATAAGTGTAGTTCTATTAAGCATATTTGAATTTCAAAAATTAAGTATTAGACATTAAAAAATTGCCGTTTGAGTTCAAACGACAATCGTCTGGCGG
>CALWTO010000018.1 GCA_944384485.1 uncultured Clostridia bacterium | reverse complement strand
CATCTTTGGGAAACTTCAGGACATTGGGACCATTATAAAGCAAATATGTATACAACAAAAATTGATGACCAAGATTTTGCAATAAAGCCAATGAATTGCCCAGGCGGAGTTTTAGTTTATAAAAATGAACCTCATTCATATAGAGATTTACCTTTGAGAATAGGAGAACTTGGTCTTGTTCACAGACATGAAAAATCTGGTGAACTTGGTGGTCTTATGCGTGTTCGTTCTTTCACACAAGATGATGCACACATTTTCATGACGCAATCTCAAATTAAAGATGAAATAAAAAATGTTGTAGCTCTTATTGACAATGTTTACAAATTATTTAAATTTAATTATCATGTTGAACTTTCAACTCGTCCAGAAAACAGCATTGGAAGTGATGAGGATTGGGATCTTGCTACAGATGCACTTCGTTCTGCTCTTGATGAACTTCAACTTGATTATGTTGTAAATGAAGGTGATGGTGCTTTTTATGGACCAAAAATTGATTTCCATTTAACTGATGCAATTGGAAGAACATGGCAATGCGGAACAATTCAACTCGATTTCCAACTTCCACAAAGATTTGAACTTGAATATACTGGGGAAGATGGTGAAAAGCATAGACCAATTATGATACACAGAGTTATTTATGGATCTCTTGATAGATTTATGGGTATTTTAATTGAACATTTTGCTGGGGCTTTCCCTCTATGGCTTGCTCCTGAACAAGTAAGGGTATTGTCTTTGACTGAAAGAAATAATGATTATGCTACAGAAATCAAAAACAAACTTTTTGATTTAGGTATAAGAGTAGATTTAGATATTAGAAATGAAAAAATTGGATATAAAATAAGAGAAGCATCTGCATTAAAAATTCCTTATCTTATCATTGTGGGTGACGAAGAAGAAAATTCAAAAACTATTTCTATTAGGGGAAGAGGTTTTGAAAATAAAAGTGGGCTTATCTTGTCTGATTTTATCGAAAGATTGCAAAGTGAAATAAAAAATAAAAAAATATAGTTGAAATTGTTTTGAAAATAAATATAATTATGTTAAACTATGGAGGAAAAATTATGACAAATGGAGTTGTAATTGCTATTGCAGTTTTATTCTTTGCATTTTTATTTATTTTCGTTTTCATGAAAAAATAGGAGGTTTTACAAATGGATATTTCACAAATTATTTTAATCGTTGTTATCGTTTTACTTATAGTTGCTTATCCAATTTTGGTAAGTTCTAGAAACAAAAAAGAAAGACAAAAACTTGATGAACAAACAAATTCTCTTAAACGCGGAGATAAAGTAATGACAACAAGTGGTATTTTTGGAACAGTTGTTGATCTTCACCAAGAAGGAGAAAGAAAAATTGTTACTATTGAAACTGGTTACGGCAAAACAAAAGGTTACATGGCAATTGATGCTTATGCAATCTATACTGTAATGAATGAACAAAGTGTTGTTCCAGAAGATGTTAAAGCAAAAGAAAATAAAGAAGAAAAAGTTGAAGAGAGCGAAAAAGTTTCTACCGAAGACAAAAAAGAAGAAAAAATTGAAAAAGTAGAAACAAAAGCATCTGAAACAAAATCAACAAAAACAAGAAAAGCAAAAACTGAAAAAGAAGGAAAATAATCCTTCTTTTTTTATATAAAATTTATTATAAGAACATGATGATAGTAATTTTTTTTGCAATAATTTCATAAGTTATCTTGAAAATTGTATAAAATTTTTAAAAGGAGTCAATCATGAAATTGAAAGCAAAAAAAAGTGGGCTTAAAATCTCAAACAATGCCTTAATAATAAACACGTTAAAAGGAACTTTAACGGCGGTTTGTGTTTCTCTTGTGTTAGTTTTATTGTTTGCATTTTTGTTAAAGTTTACAAATATTCCAGAAAGCACAATTACACCTGTAAATCAAGTTATAAAAGGTTTATCAATTTTTATTGGGGTATTCATTGGACTTAAAAAAAGCAAGGAATTGGGATTATTGAGTGGCTTGTTAATTGGATTATTTTACACTTTCTTGGCATTTATTATTTTTGCTTGTCTTAGTGGCGTTTTTGAATTTGATTTAACATTTTTAACAGACATTCTTTTTGGTGCTGTTATGGGGTCAATTTGTGGAATTATTTGTGTAAATTTGAAAAAATCTACAAACTAAACGCAAAAACAATTGACAGTTAAGTGCAAGTTCTTATATAATAGTCAAGTAAATATAAATCATATTTGCTTTCATTAAAAAGGGGACTTACATGGTAAAAAAACGCTCAATTACAAGATTTGTTTTTATGACTATTGTTGCCATTATAGGTATTTTGTTGACTGTTTGCTCTTTTACTATTCCTTACACAACAACAAACTATAATGGTTTTATTAATTCAATTCCGCTTGGTTTAGATTACTCAAACGGTGTTTCTCTTGTTTACAATGCTGAAAAATCTTCACAAAGTAATTATGCTTCACTTGATAAATCAATTGAGGATTCTTTTGCTGATATAAGCAAATTTTTATCTTTCCATGGTTTCTCTGAATACGAAATTGCAATGCAGGGGAATGATAAAGTAAAAATAACTCTTCTCGAAAATCAATATTCTTCTACTATCATGGCACTTTTGGAAAGCCCTCAACAAATTTATTTTACTGTTGAAGAGGCATCTGATGAAAAAACTCCTGAATACTATCTTTCAAGCAAAGATATATCATACGCTGAAGTTGCATATGACCAATCATCAAGTGTTTATGGAATCAACATAACTCTCACAAACTTGGGGAAATTAAGTCTTAAAAATTTAAAAACTGCAGCAGATAATGTTGTGAGTGATACTGTATATATTTATTTAGATGAAATATCTTCATCAAATGCTTTTGGAACAATTGCTGTAAGCAATTTGAAAGACACAAACATGTTTATTTCTTCTTCGTCTGCTTCAAACACAACTGAAGCTTATTCAACGGCATACCAAACTGCTAGCAATATTTTTGTTGGAACTTTTGATGTAAGTTTGACAAAAGAATCAATGGATACAGTATCTCCAAGACTTGGAACAAATGCTTGGACATTAACAATGATTGCCTTTCTTGTTTTAATTGTAGCAATAATTGTTTTCCTTTGGACAAGATATGGAGATTTAGGCTTACTTGCAAGTTTTGCAATGATTTTCTTTGTTGTTTTGCAATTGTTCTTTATGCAAGCAATTCCTTTTGTTAGAGTGGATCTTGCTGGTGCTATTGCGATGTTTTTATCAGTGATTTTCTTCTTCTTAAGCATGGTAGTCATACTTGAAAGAATTGGAAAAGAATACGCAAATGGAAACAGAATTCATGTTTCTTGCAAAAACGGTTTCAAAAAATCTTTCTGGAGACTTTTTGATTTACATGTAATTCTTCTTGTAGTTTCTATTTTAATGCTTTTAATTGGTGTTGCACAAATTTCATACTTTGGTGGAATTATGTTTATTGCAAGCATAGTTTCAATTTTCTGCTTATATGTTTTATTTAGATTTTTCGTAAATTCTTATCTTCCATTAAACAGCACAAAGCCTAGAAAAATGAAATTGTATAGAGAAGCAAACGTAAAAGAAATTAAGGAAGAAGAAGTGGAAATAATACCTGAAGACAAGGCAAAAGACTTTGTTACAGGAGGGCACGAAAATGACTAAAAATAGTAAAGTTTCTTTAAATCAAAAATTTGACAGAACAATTCAAAACAGTAAATTTGATTTTAGTAAAAATTTTAAATTTTTTGCAATTGCATCTTTTGTTATCATATTGGTTGGCATTTTAATGTTTAGTTTTTTAGGTTTTAATTTGTCTTCTGATTTTGCTACATTACACACAACAAAAATTTATACAAATGCAGAAAACTACATTACAGATTCTAGCATCAATAGTTACGATATCGATAATAAGAAAGATTACAACAAAGTAGTTTCAATTGTCAAAGATATTTTAAATAAAAACAATGCATGTTTAAAAAATGTTGAAAAAACAACAATAGATTTATTAGACAAAGAAATAAAAGCAGCGGAAGCATTGCAAATAACTTTTTACAGCAATGATGTTTTAACTGATGAGCAGTTAAATGAATTTAATGACAACATAAAAATCGAACTTTCAAAGGCTTTTGGCTATACAAATCAAGATAACGTTGCTATAGTAGAAAATGCTATTACAGATGTTGAAGTAATTTCTCCATACAGCCAAGCAAACACTATAATTTATAGTGCGGTTATTGCTTTAATTGTTTCTCTTGTTTTTATGCTTATCTATCTTTCTTTAAGATATGAAAAATCTGCTTTTGTTACAGGTTTTATCACTATTTTGCATGATTTGTTGTTGACATTATCTTTAGTTACAATTTGCAGAATACCATTATCTTTAGCAGTTATTGGCACAATTGGTTTTGTATTTGTTTTAAGTATAGTTAACTTGTTGATGTATTATTCAAAATCAAAGGAATTGACAGCAAGTGGGGCAGTTGATAAATTTAAATCTGGTTTAGTCGCAAACGAAACAAGTAAGGCAAATATTAAATTCAATTTGTATTTATATGTTACTTTAATTGTTTTATCAATTATCTTAA
>CALWTO010000017.1 GCA_944384485.1 uncultured Clostridia bacterium | reverse complement strand
ACTAGAAAGAACAATATCTTTATTGAAGATGAAAATGGATTTGAAGAAATATCTTTTGGATCAAGAAAAAGTGTAGTAAAAAAGAAAAAAGAAAATGAGAATAAAAATATAACAGTCATTACACATGCAGTAATTACTTCAAAAGAATTTACCGTAAAAGAGTTTAGTGAAAAAATTGGAAAGCCTGTTAACGAAATTGTCAAAAAATTGATGTTGCTGGGTATAATGGCAACAATCAATTCAACTATTGATTTTGAAACTGCAGAACTTGTTGCAAGTGATTTTGGTGTAACACTAGAATTAAAAGCAGAAAAATCTTATGAAGAAAAATTGCTCGAAAAAGCAAATGATGAAGATGACAAAGAAAACTTAGTAAAAAGACCTCCAATTGTCGCTGTTATGGGGCATGTTGACCATGGTAAAACATCTTTGCTTGATGCCTTTAGAAAAACAAATGTTGTAAGTGGCGAGGCCGGTGGTATAACTCAAAGCATCGGTGCTTATCAAATCAACTTTAACGGAGAAAAAATTACATTTATTGATACTCCTGGTCATGCCGCATTTACTCAAATGAGAGCTAGGGGTGCAAAAGCCACAGATATCGCAATTTTAGTAGTTGCTGCAGACGACGGAATAATGCCACAAACAGTTGAAGCAATTAATCATATAAAAGCAGCAAATTGCCCAATGATTGTTGCTATAAACAAAATGGATAAGCCAGAAGCAAATCCTGACAGAGTAAAACAACAGCTTGCAGAAAATAATATTTTGCCAGAAGAATGGGGCGGCGATACTATATGCGTTCCTTGTTCTGCAAAAACAGGAATGGGTTTAGACGACTTAAAACAAACAATTTTGCTTGTAGCAGAAATGCAAGAATTAAAAGCAAATCCAAATAAAATGGCAGTTGGTGTTGTAATAGAATCTGAACTTGACAAGAACAAAGGTCCGGTTGCAAATATTATTGTCCAAAATGGTACTTTGCATGTTGGTGATTCTGTAATGTCTGGTTTGACTTATGGAAAAGTAAGGGCAATGTTTGATGATCACGGAAAATCAATAAAAGTTGCCGAACCTTCAAAACCAGTTTCTATTTTAGGGTTAAACGAAGTTCCTTCTTCAGGAGAAGAAATTTATGGACTTGCTGAAAATTTGTCAAAACAAGTTATTCAAGAAAGAATTGACAGAATAAAAAAAGAAAGAGCAAAACAATCTTCTGGAGTGACTCTTGATACCTTTATGAATAGGGTGCAGGAAGGAGCACTTAAAAATCTTAATATAATCTTAAAAGCCGATACAATGGGATCTGTTGAAGCATTGAAATCTGCTTTACTTGCAATAAGAAATGAAGAAGCAAAAGTAAATATTGTTCATAGTGCAACAGGTGCTGTAACAGAAAGCGATGTAGTTTTGGCTCAAACAACCAATTCGGTTATCATAAGTTTCAATCAAAAAACAAACGCAAAAGTTCAATCGATAGCAGATAACTTAAAAATAGAAATTAAAGAATATAACATTATTTATGACGTCATTGATGATATAACAAATGCAGTTAATGGTATGCTTAGCGTTAAATACGAAGAAAAATATATTGGAAATGCTGAAATTAGAGCCGTGTTTAAATTGTCTTCTGCTGGAAAAATTGCAGGAAGCTATATAAAAGATGGTAAAGTTGTAAGAAATGCTATCGCTAAAATTATGCGTGATGGTGAAGAGATTGGCAAATCAACAGTAGATTCTTTGAAAATAGTTAAAGATGAAAAAGCTGAAGTTGCCAAAGGGTTTGAATGTGGAATAAAACTTCATGATAATATTGATTACAAAGAAGGTGATACAATCGAATTTTATGTAAAAGAGGTTGTAAAAAGAGTTTAATAAAATAAAATTAAGGAGATAAACAGATGTCAAACAGATTTGAAAGAGCAAATAGTCAATTGCAAAAAAGCATTTCTATGATAATTCAAAACAAAATGAATGATCCAAGGTTATCTCCTTTTATTTATGTAAGTGAGGTAAACTTAACTCCAGATTTCCAATATTGTAAAATTAAAATTGCTTTAGACAATGACAATCAAAACGAACTTGAAAACACAATAAAGATTTTACAAAAATCAGAAGGTTTTATCAAAAAAGAACTTGCCACAATGGTAGATATGCCATATATGCCAAAATTACAATTTGTGATTGATAAGGGCACAAGTGCGACTATAAGAATAAATGAAATCTTAAAAACTTTAAATATTCCAAAAGAGGATAATGATGAAGAATAAAAATTTTAAAAAAATTTTTAAGGAAATTAAAAAAGCTAAAAGGGTGGCTATTTTTGCTCACACTGAACCTGATTTTGACGCAATAAGTTCTGCTCTTGCTATAAAGTTGGCTCTTGCTAAAAATAATATTGAAGCTGACTACATTACTAATGAAAAACAAAATAAAAAAGCAATTAAATTTTTTGGTGAAAATTTTAATATAACAAAATTTGATGAAGAAAAATATGATTTTTTTATAAGTGTTGACACTCCAACACTATCTAGAACAATGTTTCCAAATTTGTTCAATGATACAACAAATTCATTTGTTATTGACCATCATAAAAATATAGATTTACATGGTAAATATAATTTTATAAGTACTGAATATAGTTCTTGTGCAGAAATGGTTTATAAATTTTTGAGTGATGCTAATGTAAAGATAGATAAACAAATTGCAAGTTATATCTATGCAGGACTTTCTGCAGATACAAATTCGTTTACAAATAACAACACGAATGAAAATTCATTTTTTGTAGCAAGTCAATTAAAAAAATACGGAGCTGAAATAAATAAATTTAATGAATTGTTTTATAGATCAATTTCACAAAAAGAAATTGCTATTCGAAGATTTATTGACAACAACTATAAGATAGAAAAATCTGTTGTATATTGTATTACAACACAAGAAGACATAAAGCAACTAAAAGCAAACAAAAATGAATTGCATATAAGTAATCAATTAATAAAATTAGAAGATGCAAAAATTGCTTTTGCAATAATTGAAAAAGAGTTATGTGAATATTATGTTTCTTTTAGGTCAAAAGATGGCTTCCCTTGCAGAGATATAGTTGAAAAATTTGGTGGTGGTGGGCATGAATATGCTTGTGCTTGCAAAATCATTGATAAGTCAAGAAATATTGAAAAAATTAAAGATTTAATTTTGAAAGAAGTAAAAAGAAAATTAAAAAATTTAGGAGAATAAATGCAAGAAAACGCAATTTTACTTGTAAACAAAGAAAGGGGAATATCTTCTAATAAAGTGGTAAACAAGGTTAAATTTTTATTAAACGCATCGAAGACTGGGCATTTAGGGACACTGGATGTTTTAGGCGAAGGGGTTTTGCCTGTTACAATAAATAAAGCAACAAAACTTTTTGACTATTTTCTTGAAAAAGATAAAGAATACATAACCGTTTTCAAATTTGGTCAGACTTCTCCAACACTAGATTTGGAAGGAGAACTTACTAAAGAAGATGAATCTTTAAATTTGCAAGAAAAAGATGTAAAAAAAGTTTTATCTAAATTTATTGGAAAACAAAATCAAATGCCTCCTCAATTTAGTGCAAAAAAAATAAATGGCAAAAAAGCATATCAACTCGCAAGAGAGGGCAAAGAAGCAAATTTGTTAGCAAAAGAAATATCAATATATAATTTAGAACTTTTAGAAAAAACAGATAAAAACACTTTTAAATTTAAGGTTTTGTGCTCAAGCGGAACATATATAAGATCCCTTTGTAGAGATATTGCAACAGAATTGTCAACATGTGGGGTTATGCAAAGCATAATACGCACAAAATGTGGCGAATTTCAATTAAAAAATAGTTACAGCCTTAAAGAAATTGAAAAAGGCAACTTCCAATTGATTAGGCTGGAAAATTTGTTTGATTATGAAAATATGGAAGTAAATAAAGAAGAATTTTCTATACTTTCAAATGGGGCATTAATAGACTGCGAAAAAGAAGGGACTTTTAAAGTATATTTTGATAAACAGTTTTTAGGGCTTGGACAATCTGTTAATGGTAAACTAAAAATAAAATTGAGGTTGTTTTAAAATTTAAATAAGGAGTGTTATGGGAATTAGATTTGGTCCTTCTGGATGTGGAGAAGAATTTTATAATCAAGGCTATTCAAACATTTTTGATGTTCCAAAATGGATTAAAAATTATGGGCTTGATGCTTATGAATATTCTTTCGGCCACGGCTATCAAATGAGTCTAGAAACTGCAAAAAAAGCTGGAGAGATATTTAGAGAAAATGATATCGCCTTATCAATACATGCACCTTTTTATATCAATTTTGCAAATCCTGATGAAGAGATGTATGAAAAAACTAAAAATTATATTAGAACCGGAATAAAATTTTTAAACGCTTTTGGTGCAGATAGATTAATTTTTCACCCTGCATCTTGCGGTAAATTATCTAGAGAAGAAGCATTAAAATTGACAACTCAAAGATTTAAAACTTTTTTTGACGAACTTGAAGAAGATAATTTAACAAATGGTCTAATTTTATGTCCTGAAACAATGGGAAAAACTATGCAAATTGGTTCATACAAAGAAGTTGTAGATCTTTGCTCGCATAATAAACATTTAGTTCCAACATTTGATTTTGGCCACATAAACTCGTTAATGCAAGGTGAATTAAAAAGTATTGATGATTATAAAAAAATTTTTGATTATGCATTAGAAAAACTAGGATATGAAAAAATAAACAATTGTCATATTCACTTTTCAAAAATACAGTATGGTGCAAAAGGGGAAATCAAACATTTAAATTTTGATGATAATATTTATGGACCTGATTTTGAACCTTTGGGAAAAGTTTTGCTTGAATATAACTTACAACCTAGAATTATATGTGAATCAATGTCTATGATGCCTCATGATGCTTTGATAATGAAAAAAACTTATTATAATCTTAAAAATACTGAAATTTAATTTAAGAATTATATACGCAAATACTAGACAAATACATATTTTTGTGATAAGATATTATAGAATTTAATTAAGGAGAATATTATATGATTTTTGCAGGAGATTTTAGAAAAGGCACAACTTTTGAATGGGATGGAGCAGTTTATTCTGTTGTTGATTTCTTACATGTAAAACCTGGAAAAGGCTCACCATTTGTTAGAGCAAAACTTAAAAACGTTATGACAGGTCAAGTAAAAGAAACAACTTTCAATCCTTCTGATAAATTTCAAATTGCAGTTATTGAAAAGAAAGAAATGACTTACCTTTACAATGATGGTGAAATTTATTATTTTATGGATGCTGAAACTTATGACCAAATTCCTTTAAACAAAGACAGCGTGGAAGATGCATTAAATTTTGTTAAAGAAAACGAAAATTGCACAATGTATTTCTTTAAAGGAAATCCTTTTTCGGTTTATTCTCCAACTTTTGTTGAACTTGAAGTTATTGATTGTGAACCTGGAATTCAAGGTGACACAACAAAATCAACTACTAAACCAGCAAAAGTTGAAACTGGTTATGTTTTAGGTGTTCCACTTTTCATCAATATTGGTGATAAAATAAGAATCGACACAAGAGATGGTTCTTACATGGAAAGAGTAAAATAAATAATAAATGATTAAAAAAATTCGTAAAACAAATTTACGAATTTTTTTTATTTTTCATTATTTTTTTCAATAATTTTTTCATTTAATCTTGTCATGTAATCAACAACTTGTTTGTCTTTTTGAAATAGCATTACTCTCGCTTTAAAACTTGGATATAAAATTGCTTTTGTTTCTTGTTTTACAACCTTAATATATTCTTCAATTTCTCTTTCAATACATTTGTAACTTCTCAAATTTCTTTTCATATTAATTACATAATAAGATGAATCCAATAAAACAAAAAATTTTTTAGACTTGATAAAATTTATTAAACTTTCTATCGTTTCTCCCTTAAAGTGTCTGTTTAAATTTGGTATAAAAAAAGTTTTTGAAATTGCAGAAATAATTTCTTGTATGGTATACTTTTTGTCGCCATTTTTTTGGTTAGTTTTGATTGAGTTTAGTTGTTGACTTATTTTGGTTAAAATATGTCTTTTGTATGAAACCAAATAACCTTCTTCGTTTTCTGCGCTGCTTTGAGAAACTCTATATTTCATTAAATTAACAAAAGTATCTTTTGACAAAAAAGGATTTTTAGTAATGTAAAAGTCGTTTAATGCAATATTGTATAATTTGTTTTCTTTCATATCTTTTACTGTTAAATATAACTTTTCACTATCATATAATCCGTGAGCTTTTACGATAATAAATCTGTAATTTAATGGATTGATATTTTCTTTTATTATAGTTTCGAAATTAAACAAAAACTCTAAATTTGACATCGAAGTTTGAATTATTCTCATATTATTCTCCTTATTTTTTATATCATATTTAACTTAAAAAGTCAATATTAAAATTCGACAAAATTATTTAGTTGTTTAATTTTATGTCTACTTTTAAGCGTAATAAAAGACAGAAATATTTCATAAATATTAATAAGATAAAAGGAGAAATAATGTTAGAAAAAATCTTACCATCAAATATCTACAATGTCATATCTAAATATGTTTCTACTACCGCTTTAAATGAAATAAGATTAAGAGTGGACAAGCCTATAGTTCTTTCCATTGGAAGTCAAAAATTTTTTCTTTCCGACCATGGTACAACTGGAAATCTTAAAGAAGCAATTTTTGCAAGTAAAGTAATGCTTGAAGATATCGTTTTTAAAGCAAGCGAATGCTCAATATATTCTGTAAATGAACAAATAAAAAGAGGCTTTTTAGTAACACATGGGGGTATAAGACTAGGACTTGGGGGAGATTTGATTGAAGAAAAAGGAGAGATAAAAACTTTAACTAACTTCAATAGCATAAACATAAGAATTCCACATGAAATAAAAAATTGTTCGCTTTCAAGTTTTGATTACATTTTGCAAGATAACAAAATTTTAAATACGCTTATTGTTTCACCTCCAGGAGCCGGAAAAACAACTTTTTTAAGAGATTTTGTAAAACAACTTTCTGAAAGAAATTATGCTTTTAATATATTAATTTTAGATGAAAGAGGAGAAATTGATTTAGGTAATAAGGGTTGCATTGGTAATTTCGCTGATAAAATTTCTTTTTCTTCTAAAAAAGTAGGATTTGAAAATGGCATTCGTTCTTTATCACCCAATTTAATAATAACTGATGAACTTGGAACACAAGAAGATATAAATTCAGTCACATACGCGTGCAATTGTGGTGTCGGCATAATGGCTTCGGTACACGCAGAAAACATTGATGATTTGTTACAAAAACAGTCCTTTGAAAAAATTTTAAAAGATAAAGTGTTTAAAAGATTTGTTGTACTATCCTTAAGAAACGGTCCCGGAACTTTGGAAGGCATTTACAATGAAAACTTTTCACGCTTATCTACGCATAGTTTTGGTAGGTGATTATGAAATTTGTTCTGATAGTTTTATTAATTTCTATATGCGTTTTGATTGGCGGTAAATTTTATTTCAAATATAAAAAACGTCTTTTATTTTTTGAAGCACTTGTTTACTTATGTCAAAAGTTTGATGTTGAAATAACGTTTTCAAGGCAAAGAGTTCAAAACATCATTTCTTCACTTGATGAAAAATTAAAAAACAATTTGTGTGGGCTTGACAAGAATTTTTTAAATTGTATTTCAAGCGAAAATTTAATTGAAAAAGAAAACCTTTTTTTTGATATAAATTTTTTAACTGATGATGAAAAAAATACAATATTTTTGTTTTTCAAATCTCTTGGTAGAAGTGATATGGAAAATCAATTAAAAGAAATAAAAAATTTTGAAAATAAATTTACTGCTTTTCAAACTCAATCAAACAGCGATTACAAAAAGTACGGAAAGCTTTCTGTAAAAATGAGCATTATTGCAAGTCTTATGATTGTTGTAATTTTCTTATAAGGAGGAAAAAGTGGGCGTAGAAATAATATTTAAAATTGCAGCAATAGGATTATTAACTGCTATAATTGGTCAAATTTTAAAACAAACAGGAAAAGATGAAATTTCTACAATTGCAACTTTAGCAGGTTTAATTCTTGTCATAATCATGGTCTTAAATTTAATTGCAGAATTGTTTACAACCTTTAATAATTTGTTTAATCTTTAAATTTGGAGATATATGGATATCATAATAAAAATTGTCTTAATAGGACTTGTAACATGTCTTGCTACTTTAATTGTAAAACCAGTTCGAAATGATTTTGCTATTTTTATTGCTATCGCTGGAGGACTGATTATTCTTTTTCTTGTTTTAGATTATGTTTCTGATATCTTTGATGTTTTCAAATCTATAATTTCAACTACTGGTCTTTCCTCAAACTTATATAAACTTTTAATAAAAATTATTGGTATAGGATACCTTATAGAATTTGCCGTTGGTATATGCTGCGACACAGGAAATGCAAGCCTAGGTGACAAAATTTTATTGGGCGGAAAAATTGTTATCATGGTTATGGCTCTTCCAATTATCACAAATATTTTGCAAATCATTATGGGACTTTTGCCAACATGAAAAAACTTTTTGTACTTTTGTTAATTTTATTTATTTTTTGCCCAACAGCGATAAAATCTAATTCTTTTTCTTTTGTTTCTTCCGCTGAAACACAAACTGAAATGACTGATGATGAAATAATAAATGGCCTTGAAGAAAATGTTAACTCTCAACTTGAAGAACTAGATTTTTCTTCTCTTGATGAAGTTTTAAAATCTTTTACAGACGGCCAAATTGCAATTTTCGGAGGCAAATCCTTTTTAGAAAAAGTTTCCGCATTAATCAGTGGACAGTATGATGATTCAAAATCCTTATGGCAAGCAGTACTTGATGTTTTTTTAGACAATATTTTAAGCCTTTTGCCAATTATTTCCGTCATAATAGGCGTTTCAATTTTGGCTAGCATGCTTCAAGGTATAAAACCTTCAACTAACGGCAAAAGCATTTCCAACGTTATAAACTTTGTAACGTATGGGGTTATTGTTGTGTTGATTTTATCTTTGCTTACAAAAATGTTGTTTGAAACGTCAAATACAATAATTTCTATAAAATCACAAATGGATGCAATTTTTCCAATATTGCTAACGCTATTAACAGCAGTCGGGGGCAGTGTATCCGCTTCAATATATCAGCCTGCAATGGTTTTATTAACGAATGTTATAAGTGGATTTGTGACTTATATTTTACTACCCATTTTTATTTTTTCAATCGTATTTTCAATTGTTTCCAATTTGTCTTCACAAATTAAATTAGATAAATTTTCTGGTTTTCTAAACAGCACATACAAATGGCTGATGGGACTTGTCTTCACAATTTTTACAGCCTTTATGTCCTTACAAGGAATAAGTGCAAGTTCTGTAGATGGCATATCAATCAGAACTGCAAAATATGCAATAAAAAGCTACGTGCCTCTTTTAGGTTCATATTTAAGCGATGGTATGGGTATTATCCTTGCCTCATCAAACTTGATAAAAAATGCAGTAGGTGCAGGAGGACTTTTTTTACTTTTAGCGACAATACTTTCTCCACTTATTGACTTGATAGTTTTCATGCTTGCTTTGAAATTGGTTGCCGGAATAATAGAGCCTTTGGGCAATAAAGAAATTGCAAACTTCATCTCTTCTATATCAAAAAGTTTAACTCTTTTAATTGCTTTAATTATTGCGCTGGCTTTTGTTTACTTTATAATGATAGGGCTTGTAATGTGCAGTGCAAATATAATTTAACGGGGGCTTAAAATGATATCTTCACTTTCATCTTGGATCTTGTCTATAGCGGGAATAGTAATGCTTTCAACAATTGTCGAATTAATTTTACCTGCGGGTGCGATGAACAAATATATAAAAGGTATATTTGCCTTTATAATCATGCTTGTAATTCTATCACCAATTCCTAAACTCTTAAATCAAGATATTGATATCTCAAAGTTTTTTGAATCTGAAACAATAAAAGTTGATGAAGAATATATTTATCAAATAAATCTTGATAAAATCAACAAATTGCAAAACGACATAAAAAATGACATTTCTTCATATGGTTACAAAAATGTGGAAGTTTATATAACTTGTGACATTTTAGACAATACTTTTATGACAAAATTTGTAACAATAGATTTGACAAGGCTTGTCATATCTGAAAATGCAGAGCATACAAATATATTGAAAATCAAACAGCAAATAACCAACCTGGTTCAAAAACATTTAGACATAGGGGAGGACAACATTTACTATGAAGAATAACTGGCTTTCAAAAATTATTGAAAGATTTTCAAAACTTAAGAAAAACAAAAACTTTCTTGTTTGCGTAGCAGTTGGACTTGCTGTATTGATTGCAATAATTTACTTTTCATCATTGCTAGGTACAAATGACAAAAGTTCTTCGACAAAAGAGGACAATATAGAAACAAATTTTTCTACTTCTGAAGAATATGTGATTTACCTTGAGAATAAACTTGAAAATGTAATATCACAAGTAAAGGGGGCGGGAAATGTAGATGTGATTGTTACTTTAGAAAAAGGATTTGAGTATGTTTACTTAACTGAAGAAGAAACTAAAACCTCGGCAAACGGAATTACTACAACAACTACAACTGTGGTTATGGTTGACGGCGAACCGGTCTTAACGGAAGAAATATACCCAATTATTAAAGGTATAGTTATTGTTAGCGCTGGTGCAAACGATGTTGCAGTAAAGATGAACATTTTAACTTTAATACAAACTGTTGTCGATGTAGATAGTTCAAAGATTTCAATTTTTACATCAAAATAAAAAGGAGAATTTTATGAAAAAAAGAACAAAAATTATTATTTTGTCAGCCATGATTTTGCTTTTAGGAGTTACAGCATATTTAAATGTTGTTTTAAACAGTTCAATTTATAATGACAATACAGTTGTTGAAACATCAAGTTATTTCCAAACTTATCGTTCAGACAGGGAATCAACAAGAGATCAAGAAATGCTTTATTATGATGCAATAATTGCAAGCGATTCTTCTACAGAAGAAGCAATTAAAAATGCAGAAGAGGCAAGACTTGAACTTGTCTCTCAAATGGAAAAAGAATTGGTTGTGGAAGGTTTGATTAAATCAAAAGGCTTTGAAGATTGTGTAGTTACAATTTCTGACAGTAACGTAAATGCCGTAGTTAAAGCAAGTAGTTTAACATCCGAACAAGTTGCTCAAATCGTTTCTGTTATTCAAACAGAACTTTCAACAAATCTTGCAAATATTAAAATTATTCCAGTAGAATAATTGCCAAAAACATTTTAAATATGTTATAATACAAAAGAATAGGAGCAAAAAATGGCAAAATCAAACAAAACATTACAAAACAAAGGAAAAGTTGAAATTGACAGAGATATCCTTCTTTCGATTATAAACTTGGCTGCCAAAGAAATTAATGGTGTTGAATCTCTTACAAATGCATACTTGCCTTGGCATAAAAAAATCTTTGCACCAAAAAGTGAAGGCGTCAGCATAAAGTTTGATTTGAACGGCAAACTCAATATTGATGTTTATATAAATGTTTACATTGGCTATTCTGTGCCAGATGTTGCGTATAGAGTTCAAGAGAACATCAAAAATTCTCTTGGCTCAATGGTTGGATTAAAACCTGGAAAAATCAATGTCCATGTTTATGGTGTAGTTTGTGATAAAGAAGGAGCAGAGGAAAACTAATGAGAAGCAAAGCAAGAGAACTTGCATTTCAACTTATATTTGAAAGACTTTTCACCGAGAACGAACCATCGCTCGATGAAGAGTTTTTTGTTTCTTTAAAAAAGGAAGAATCCATAAAATTTTGCAAAGATATTGTTTCTGCTTATGCCAACAATAAAAAAGATATAGAAAAACTAATAAGTGAAAATTTAATAGGCTACGAAATTGACAGAGTTTACAAGGTTGATTTAGCACTAATGATGGAAGCAATTACTGAAATAAGATATCTTTCTTCCCCAGTTCCCGTAGTTATAAACGAAGTTGTAAATTTAGCAAAAAAATATTCAACAGATAAAAGTTCAAGATTTATAAATGGCGTTCTTTCATCAATTTGCAAAAAACTTTAAAAGGGTGTTGTAGTGCAAGATTATATCACTGTTTCACAATTCAATAATTATATAAAAAATATATTTGACAATGAGGAAATGCTCCATAACATTCCATTATTGGGGGAAGTTTATGGAGTAACTTTTTCTCGAAATGTCATCTACTTTTCATTAAAAGATGAAACAGCATCAATTCCATGTGTTTGCTTTTATCCCACTTTTGCAGAAGAAATCACAGAAGGAGTAAAACTTATATGTTATGGTTCCCCAAATTTTTATTCAAAAATGGGAAAACTCAATTTTAATGTTTACAAAGTCGAAAAATTAGGCCAAGGCAAACTTTATGAAGAATTTTTAAAATTAAAACAAAAGTTAGAAAATGAAGGTCTTTTTGATTCTACAAAAAAGAAAAGTCTTCCTAAAAATATTAAAAGAATTGGAGTAATTACATCAAAAGAAGGAGCAGTTATTCAAGATATAAAAAATGTAGCTTGGAGAAGAAATCCTTTTGTAGATATAGTTTTGTTCAACACTAAAGTTCAAGGTCAAAATGCAGAAAAAGAAATCGCAAATGCAATAAAATTAATGGGCAATTATGATAAAATAGATGTTATCGTTGTTGCTAGAGGTGGAGGCAGTTTAGAAGATCTTTCTGCTTATAATACTGAAATTGTCGCAAGGGCAGTTTATGAATGCTCAAAACCTGTTGTGTCTGCAGTAGGACACGAAACAGATTTTACAATAACAGATTTCGTTGCAGATTTGCGTGCGCCAACTCCTTCAGCCGCTGCAGAACTTATCACTACAAATATTGATTTACAGAAAAATATTTTTTATCAATTAAAAGAAAAATATAGAAACCTTATTGAAAATTATGTTGACGAAAAAAAGACAATTCTATATAATATACTTGATGATGGACATAAAATTTTGGAGAAACAACTTTTAAATAAACAACTTGTTTATAATAAAATTTTAACAAACATAAAAAGTGGCTTTGAAAATTTTATAAATTCCAAGCAATATGAAATAGGGATTTTAGAAAACACATTAAACAAAATAAACCCAAGTCAAATTTTACAAAAAGGTTATGCCAAAATTGAACAAGATAACAACAACATAAACTTAAAGAAAGATATGAATTATCAAAAACAACTTTCAATATATTTTTACGATGGCATTGTTAAAGCAACGCCAATAAAGGAGAACAAAGATGAGAATTAGTAAACTCGTGGGCGAAAGACTTAAAGATTCAGCAAGTGGAACAAATGTAAAAAGCCACAATTTTTTGTTACGTGCCGGTTATTTAAAACAAGTTTGTAATGGTATTTATTCTTTATTGCCACCAGCTCAATTAGTCAATTTAAAAATTCAAAATATCATAAGAGAAGAAATGAACAAAGTCGGCGGACAAGAAGTTTTAATGCCTGTTGTTATGCCAAAAGAGATGTGGGAAAAAAGTGGCAGATATTATTCAATTGGCGAGGAAATGGTTCGATTCAAAGATAGAAATGACCACGATATGCTTTTAGGAATGACTCATGAAGAAGCTACCGTCCAACTTTGCACAAACACGATAAAAAGTTATGACCAGCTTCCTTTCATGGTTTATCAAATTCAAACAAAGTTTAGAGATGAAGCAAGACCAAGAGCAGGACTTATTAGAGTCAAAGAATTTACAATGAAAGACGCTTATTCTTTCCATTATGATAAAGAAGAAATGAAAAAATATTATCAAAGAGTTTATGATAGTTATAATCGTATTTTCAAAAGAATTGGAATGAAAAATTTTATTGCAGTGAAATCAGACACCGGAATGATGGGGGGAGAAATTGCACATGAATTTATGTTGCTTACAGATATTGGGGAAGACAGCATTGTAATTTGTCCACATTGTGATTATAAAGCAAACATGGAAGTTGCAACATCAATTGACACAAAGCCAAGTTTTGAAGATATTGATTTGAAAGAAGTTTTTACAGGCGACGCAAAAACGATTGAAGAAGTATGCTCACTTTTAAACATAAAACCAAATCAAACAATAAAAGCTGTTTGCTATGCAATTGTTGGTGATGACAAAAACACTGTTGTAGTTTTTGTAAGAGGTGATAAAGAAGTCAACGAAGCAAAATTAAAGAAAATTGTGGGGAAAGAGGTTGCCACAAAAGATTTAACAGAAACGGGATTTGTAAAAGGGAACATTGGCTGTTTAAATTTAAATATTCCAAACACAAGAATCATTTTTGACAGTTCATTGAAAGACCTTTGCGGAATGGTTACCGGGACAAATAAAGAAGGTTACCATACTATTGGCGTTAATTTAAAAAGGGATTTACCAAACATTGATTTTGTTGATGTGTCTAAAGTAAACGAAGGAGATGTATGTCCAATTTGTGGGGCAAAATTAACAATTAAGCGTGGAATAGAAATTGGAAATATTTTCCAACTTGGAACAAAATATACAAAATCTATGGAAATGACAGTAACAATGCCAGATGGAAGTTTAATGAATCCTTTGATGTCATGTTATGGAATAGGGGTTGGGCGTGCTCTTGCTTCTGTTGCCGAGGAAAGTGCTGATGATAAAGGACTTGTATGGCCAATGTCAATAGCACCATGGCAAATATATTTCTGCCCATTGCGTATGGATGATGAAAACGTCAAAGAAATTGCGGAAGAAATTTATAAATCTTTACTTAAAAAATTTGAAGTTATTTATGATGATCGAAATGTTTCTGCTGGCATAAAACTCACAGACAGTGAACTTATGGGTGTTCCTATTAGAGTTGTAATAAGCCCTCGTTCTTTACAAAACAAACAAGCAGAAATAACTATAAGAAAATCTAGTGAAAAAATTATGGTCGAACTAAAAGATCTCAACGAAAAATTAAAAGATTTAATTTCACAAGAAATGGAGGAGTTAAATGGATAAAAAAGAATTGTCATTTGAAGAATCCTGCGATAAATTACAAGAGATCATTAACAAAATCGAATCGGGTTCTCTTTCTTTACAAGAATCTATTTCATCATTTGAAGAAGGACAAAAACTGGTAAAATCTTGTCACGAACAACTTTCTCAAGCGAAAGGAAAATTAACTGAAATAAAACAGTCACTTGACAAATTAGAAGAGGTTTAATGCCTCTTTTTTTTATCGGATTTTCATACAATTTTATTAAATTATATATAATATTGTGTGAAAATCAAAAAGAAAAAATTTAATTTTATTTGGTCAATTAGAATGTTGATAACAACATTGTGCCTTTCTATTGCTTTTGGTTTTTTAACTCAAGTAGCTTTTTCAAACCTTGGAATAATATATGCTGTTATAACTATATTGTTTTTTATATTTGTATCGACTTTATTTGACATGATAGGAATAGCTGCTGCAAGTAGTGATTTGCAATTTTTTAAAGATTTAAAATCAAAAAATATAGAAGGTTCTTCGACAGGACTTATTATATGCAAAAATTGTGAAAAGGTTTGCTCATTTTGTGCTGATGTAGTGGGAGATATTTGTAGCACTCTTTGTGGAGCAGGGGGAGCATGCGTTATAATATCAATTACTAAAAACACTGAAAATTTAAAACTTATAACTTTGATTTCTGTTTTAACCACAGCACTAATTGCTGGCATAACAATTTTTTTTAAGGCACTGATGAAAGAGTATGCAGTAAAGCAATCCAATAAAATAGTTTTGAAATTAGGAAAAATTTATGAAAGAACTTTAAAAAAACAAAAAAAATAGTTGACATGACAAAAAAAATGTGATATATTTAATGCATGAAAGTAGAAGTTTCCACTTCTCACCATTCGATAATTGCGTTGAATTGGTAATAACTTAATAGTTTTTTTATAATAAAAAGGGTATTGGTTATAGTGGAGATTTATGCTTCCACTATATTTTTATTAAAAGGGGTATAAAACAATTTTTAAGGAACTTTTGATTAACGAACAAATTTCAGCAGAACAAATAAGGCTTATTGGAGAAGATGGAGAACAACTCGGTATTGTTTCAAATCAAGAAGCAAAAGCACTTGCTGAAGAAAAGGGTTTAGACCTTGTTTTAATGGCTGGAAATTCAACACCAGCAGTTTGCAGACTTTTAAACTATGGAAAGTTTAAATACGAAGCATTAAAAAAAGAAAAAGAAATAAAGAAAGCACAAAAAATAGTCGAAACAAAGGAAGTTCGCTTGTCAATGACAATTGAAGAGCATGATATTCAATATCGTTTGTCAAGTGCTCAAAAATTTTTAAAGGGTGGAGATAAAGTAAAAGTATCTTTAAAGATGAAGGGCAGAGAACAAGCCTATGTAAAAAAAGGAATTGAAATTGTCAAAGATTTTTGTTTAAGATTGAAAGATTTTGGAACGCTTGATAAAGAGCCTGAACATCTTGGTCGAAATATCTTTGCAATAATTACCCCAAACAAGTAAAAGGAGAAAGATTATGCCAAAACAAAAAACACATAGCGGATGTAAAAAACGTTTTAAAGTAACAGGAAATGGTCAAGTAAAATTTGCTAGACCTGGAAAAGGACACTTCCTTACAACAAAATCACAAGCAAGAAAAAGAAAACTTAGAAAAGGGTCATACATTGCAGGAAAAAATGCAGAAAACATTAAGTCCCTTTTGGCTAGATAATAGGAGGTTTTATTATGAGAATTAAAAGAGCAGTAAACGCAGTTAAAAAACGTCGTTCTATCCTTAAAAGCGCAAAAGGTTATAGAGGAGCAAAATCAAAGCTTTATAGAACAGCAAGAGAACAAGTAATGAAAAGCGGACAATATGCTTATATTGGCCGTAAACAAAAGAAAAGAGATTTCAGAGCACTTTGGATCACAAGAATTAATGCAGCTTGCAGACTTAATGGAATTTCATATTCTAAATTCATTGCTGGTCTCAAGAGCAAAAACATTGAACTTAACAGAAAAGTACTTGCAGATATGGCAGTAAGAGAACCAGAAGCTTTTGCTGCACTTGTAGGACAAGTTAAATAATGCTTAAAGCAAGTATAAATTTAATTAAAGATTTAAAAAAGCAAAAACGAGAAAACAGTTCTTTGCTTTTTTTGGATAATGTGAAAATCATTACTGACGCCATCTCTGGCGGCATACAACCTAAAATCATTTTAGTAGAAAAAGAATCTTTTAATAAATGGGGAAATATTTGTCCTGTATATTTGGTTGATAAAAAAACAATTGAACAATTATCTGATTGTAAAACACCGCAAGGTGTATTATGTATTGCAGAATACATACAAGATATTGAAATGTCGACACCTAATACAAACTTTTTAGTTATCGATGGTTTGCAAGATCCTGGTAATGTTGGGACTCTTATTAGAACTGCAACAGCGTGCGGGTTTAAAAAAATATTCCTTATTGAAAGCGTCAATCCTACAAATTCAAAAGTAGTCAGAAGTAGTGTTGGAACAATTTTTAAATCAAAAATCATATCTCTATCACGAAAAGACTTTATTGATTTTGCATCAAAAAACAATCTTTACTTATTAAAAGCAGATATGAAAGGTGAAAATTTGTTTGAAACCAAGTTTAACCAAATTGTCGGGGTTGTTGTTGGAAACGAAGGGCAAGGCGTTAGTAAAGAAATATCTGAAATTTGCAAAAAGTCAATATCTATTCCAATGGAAAGAGGTGTTGAAAGTTTAAATGTAGCTATATCTGGTGCTATAATTATGTATCAAATTTATTCAAAATCTTTTAAAATTTAAACAACAATTTATTTTATTAGATTTGACTTTTATTAAAAAAAATCTTATTATATTTATATTAGGATATATAATCATACAAATGGAGGTTTAATTTTATGTCAGGACATTCAAAATGGCACAATATACAAGCAAGAAAAGGCAAAAGTGATGCCCAACGCGGCAAAATTTTTACTAAAATAGGACGTGAAATTGCCGTGATAGTTAAAAACGGAGGAGCAGATCCTGTTTCAAATCCAAAACTCAGAGATGTTATCGCAAAAGCAAAACAAAACAATATGCCAAATGATTCTATTGAACGTAGCATAAAAAAAGCAGCAGGCGAACTTTCTGGCGTAAATTATGAAAGCTGCACATATGAAGGTTATGGTACAGGTGGTTCAGCCGTTATAGTTGAATGTTTGACAGATAACAAAAACAGAACTGCGGGTGATGTAAGACACGCTTTTGACAAATTCGGTGGTTCACTGGGGGCTACAGGATGCGTAAGTTATTTATTTAAAAACAAAGGTATAGTAGAAGTAGAAAAATCAGACAATTTTGACATTGACTCTTTAATGCTTGAAGCATTAGACCTTGGAGCACAAGATGTTGTTGAATATGATGATATGTGTGAAATTATTACAAATCCAAATGAACACAATACTATTGCAGAAGGATTGAAAAATAGCGGATATGAAATATTAAATGCAGAAACAAGATTAGTTCCTGATAGTTATGTTGACCTTGATGAAGAAAAATTATCAAAATTTAATAAAATGATTGATATGCTAGAAGACCTTGACGATGTTCAAGAAGTTTATCATAATGTTAATATTAATGATGAAGAAGAGTAAAAAAACTATTGATATTTCTGCAAATATGTTATAAAATAACATTAATAGAAAAAATCATTAATTACAAAAGAAAGGGAGTAGTATATGAACAATCCAGAAAAAACAAATAGTATAATCCAATTTGACACTTTTTTAGATGCTGTTAATACATTAAATCAACAACCAATAGAAAATGAAGATGATGACTATGACCCATATGATAAATGGGCTAAAGAAGAATTTGATGAAACACTTGCAAAAATAAATTATAGAATTGACCTTACAAAATCTTTTGTTAATTTTTTTAACGGCAATGAACTTTTAACAAAATATTATTACTTTGAAAAGAATGATGATTTTTGGAAATTGGCAAAGGCTTATAATTCTGCAAAAAATTTCATGAAAGGAGAGCCTCAAGTTCATTTTACTCAATCTAATTCGAATGATAATAACTTTTTAAATAACTTATACTATGAACTTCAATTAAATATAGATAATTTTGTAAAGTATTCTAAAGATAAGATTACTGATATCGAAATTCTTGCAATGCCTGAAGAACTTGCAGAACTTTTTGAGGAAACAGAAAGTCAAACAAGCGTATAAAATTTTAAAAAATCGTAAGACTAACTTATTGAGATAAGTTAGTCTTTTTTATTGTTGAGATTAAAGGGGGAATTTATGTATAAAAGAAAAAAAAACTATAATATTTTTTTAGCATACATATTTCTAATAGTTTTTTTGTGTTCTTGTTTATTTAACAATTTTTTAAATTATAATTTAGGTTACTTGCCAGAAAATTTCTATACTAACTTGGAAGAAATAGAAAATATAAATAAAGACAAAACCTTTGGAAAATTCTATAATATTGATTTTGAAAATGACATCTTGGAAACAGGGGAAAAAAGTGACAAAACTGGAAGTGTAGTATTTAAATTGTTTGGTTTTATTCCAATAAAAAAAGTTAAGGTGGAAATTTTGCCAGAAGAAGAAGTATATATTGGTGGAGTTCCCATTGGATTAAATGTATCCACAAAGGGAGCTGTCGTAGTAAGCAATACAATGGTCGACCCAAAATCCAACAAAGTTTCGTCAAATAAACAGTTAAAAAATGGTGACATAATTACAAAATTAAACGATATGCTAATTGAAGACATAGACGATATTAACCAATTTTTAAGCGAGAATAATGTCGAAAACAAAGAAATATCTGTTGAACTTATAAGAAACAATAAAATTAAAAAAATAAATTTAAATTTAATAAAAAATCAAGATGATTCTGCAAAATTAGGTGTTTGGGTCAGAGATGATTTATCTGGTATAGGCACACTAACTTTTGTTGATAATAATAACAATTTTGCTGCATTAGGGCATCCTATTACCGATTCAAGTGGAGAAACAATGGTACCAATAACAGACGGAAATGTATTTTCTTGTTCTTTGCTCGGCATTGAAAAAGGAAAACCTAATAAACCCGGACAATTAAAATGTTTATATGTCCAAACAAATAAAAATGGCAGTATTTTGAAAAATACAAAATATGGAATAATTGGTCAATATCAAGATATAAGTGATGTAATAGATACAAATCTTACAACAAAAGTTGGCGGAAGATTAAGTGTTAAACCGGGTAAGGCAAGTATAGTTTCAAGCATAAGCGGAATTAGGGAAGAATACGAAATAGAAATTATAAAAGCAAATTATCAAAAAAATGATGATGACAAAAGCATTGTTTTTAGAGTAACCGATAAAAGGCTTTTAGATTTAACAGGGGGAATAGTCCAAGGAATGAGTGGCTCACCGATTTTACAAGATGGGAAAATGGTGGGGGCAGTAACCCATGTTTTCATAAAAGACCCGACAAAAGGTTATGGTGTTTATATTGATTGGATGCTTAAAGAACTACAAAATTAAAAAAATCATCTTTTTAAAGATGATTTTTTATCTCCAATATTTAACTAACAACCCCTTTTTAATTAAATAACTTATTGGAAGTGCAACGATAGTCAAAACTGATGGTAAAATCAAGGTTGTTGCAAATAAACTGAAATCGTTAACATTTAAACCAAAAATGAAATTTGCTCCTACAATTGCAAGCAATATAAGTAGGGTATAACCTAATATTTGCCAAAAAGATACCATTTGTTTTGGAATCCAGCTTGTATGATATTTAAAATTATATAATCTTATTGAAATTGTGATTATTTGTAAAGCAGGCAAAACGAAATACAAAAAATTAAAAGTTGTATTAATTAAATTAGTAAAATATAAAGCAACAAATGTTCCTGCAGATACAAAAGACATTAATAAGAAGATAATTAAACTATGAATGAAATATAATTTATTTGTATTATGCTTAACTTCAAAATTTGTTTTCTTGTACTCATTAAACGCGATATTTTGCTCTTTATAAAAATCAGCTAAATCTTGATAATCATATAGCGAATCGTCTCTTCCATTTTGCTCTTGATTATCTTTCGTGTTTGCATATAATCTAGAAATAATTTCTTTATGAGAAGGATCAATTTTTGTATCTCTTTTAGGAGGTGGTAAAGGTTCTTCTTTGTCTGTTTGTAAAATTTTTAGTCGTGGTGGCTGTATTTTTTTCGGCTTCATAATTTCGTCATTTTCCAAACGATTTGTAATAAATTTGCCATCATCTTCTATAACTTCTTCTATTGGTTTGTCTTTAAAATATGTATTACCAGCAACCTTTTCATTTGACAATCCTTCTCTATTGTTAATAGCAGAATATCTTTTAAATTCCTCTTCTTCCATTCTTTGATTTAAATAATACTTATTTTTATTTTCCATCAACGAATTTTTAAAAGCCTCAATATTTGCCTTATTTTTTTCTTCAGAGTATTGAAGGGGAGTTTCTACCGTCATTGCTATTTGGTCTTCCGCAAAACTTCTTCTTTTCTTATATTTATTTATGTCTTTTGTTATATCATATAATCTTTGATTATATTGATTTACTTGTTCTACATCAACAAAAACTCCATCATCTTTTTTCGCTTCAATATTGTCGTTTGGGTTGTTGTTTACATAAGTATTATTTTCCAATATTTTATCTTCTTCTTTTTCTGCATTGTTTACTTGAACTGTTTCATTATTAATAAAAAGAGTGGAATTAAAATCTTCTTTTATTTCTTTTTCTTGTAATTTTTCTTCTTCGTTTTCATTTAATGAAGAAAAATCAAAGAAATCATTTGTGTCTTCCTTATTTTCTTCAATTCTTTCTTGCTGATTAATATTTGAATTGTCATCATTAAGATTAGATGGAAGGGGGGCAGTTTCTAAATCTTGTTGAGAAAAGCCAGCAAAAACATCAATGTTATTCCTTTGAAAATCATTTTTTAATTGTTGATACAATTGTCTTCCTTTTTCTGTTATAGAATAATATCTACGATTAGGGCCAAAATCACTTGCTTTTGTATAAGATGAAACATAACCTTGTTTTTCCATTCTAGTCAAGTTTGAATAAACGCTAGGTTTTTTTAAATCTATCTGTCCATTGCTTTTCTTATAAATTTCACTTATAAAATCTAAACCATAAAAATCTCTATCTAAAAGGCAATTCAATATCATATAAGATAATTGACCTTTTGCAAAAATTTCCATAAACACCTCTATAAAATGATTATAATGTATAACTTTAATTAAGTCAATTAAATTTTGTAACTATTATGCAAAAAACACATTTTTTGACTATATCTTGATACTATTATGCAAAACATAACAGGATTTTCTATTTAAAAAAGGGGATAAAGGAAAGCAAAATGCATAATAAATGAGATTTTGATAAGCGAATAGCTTATTGATAAGCAAATAAAAGATAAATATTTTAATTTTTTGTCAAAAAATAGTATTTTGGGAATTTAAAGGGGACAAAATTTTTAAAATACTACATTTGTAATCTATGCGTAAAACACAACTTTTACGCATAGAAAAGCACATAATAGACTTAAAATATAACTATTATGTTATTTTTTTATAATTATTCTTTAATATAAATATATCAGTAAAATATTTAATAATTAAAAATTGCAGACTAGTTTTTGCCTGCAATCATTCTTAACATTTTTAAAAATCCTACTTGTTGTTCAGAACCCAACATTTTATCTTCATATATTTTTAAACCTAAATCATTTATTGAATTAAAATTATTTATAGGCTTTAAAGTTAAATAATTTACTATTTTTAAAAAACAATTATAGATACTTTTTTCTTCAAACAATTTATCTGGAATATTATATAAAACACTTTCCATAAAAATTGCATTTGGATTTTCATTATTTGCATAAAAATATAAAACATTAAATATTGTTAACATTTTAATGAAGTTAGATCCCACATCTCTTACTTTTTCTTGCAAACAATTTGCCCTGCAAGTAAAATTAATCTTTTCAAACCCTTTTCTTTTGCCGATATAAAATTTAAAATAATCATTTGAGTAAAAACAAGTTTCTATTTTAATTTTACAATTAACACCAAAATCATCTTTCCCAACAATATAAACAACGTTATTATCTTGATATATGATTGAAGTTTCTTTTAAATATAACCTTAATGTTTCAAACAAGTCATCCGCTAAATTATAAATGCTATATTTGCTATTATTTAAATCTATGTTTAATAAATTGTCTTGTTTTTTATCTTTTTTCTTTCTTTTCTTTCTTCGATTTTCCCAAGCATATTTCAAACGACTTTTGAAATTTCTCCAAAACAAACTTGTTTTTAAAGTATTTAACTCTAATTGTGCATTTTCAATGCCTAATAAATAATGAAAAATTGTATTGTCCGTAACAGCACCAGACATAATTTCATTATAAGGCTGTAAAACAACATTTTTCAAACTTATAAAAGGAATTTTATTGCTTAAATTTTCAATAGCATTGGTCAAAATTAATGATACTTTATCATTAATTTTTTGAAAATATTCTTCATTATTCTTTTTAGCAATGTTTTCAATAAGTTCACGATCAATAACTATATTTGCCATTTATTTTTCCTTTACTGATTTATTTTTTTGGGTAGATCTTTTCTTTTCCGCCCATATAATTTCTTAAAACCACAGGAATATTTACACTTCCATCTTCATTCAAATTATTTTCCAAAAATGCTATTAACATTCTAGGAGGTGCAACTACTGTATTATTTAAGGTGTGCGCAAATTTCATTCCGTCTTTTGTTTTATATCTTATACCAAGTCTTCTTGCTTGTGCATCAGTTAAATTTGAACAAGAGCCTAATTCTCCAAAATATTTATTTTGTCTTGGACTCCAAGCATTCAAATCACATGATTTTACTTTTAAATCAGCCAAATCTCCACTGCAACATTCCATAATTTCATGAGGTATATCTAACGATTTAAAAAATTCGGATGATATATGCCACATCTTGTCATACCATTTTGCAGAATCTTCCGGTTTGCAAATAACTATCATTTCTTGTTTTTCAAATTGGTGAACTCTATATATTCCTCGTTCTTCTATTCCATGAGCTCCAACTTCTTTTCTAAAGCATGGAGAATATGAAGTCAATAAAATTGGCAAATCTTCTTCTTTTACAATTGTGTCTTTAAACCTTCCAATCATGGAATGTTCACTTGTTCCTATTAAATATAAATCTTCGCCTTCAATTTTATACATCATGTTTTCCATTTCCTCAAAACTCATAACGCCATTAACAACATCACTTCTTATCATAAATGGAGGCACACAATAAGTAAACCCTTTATCAATCATAAAATCTCTTGCGTAAGATAAAATTGCGGAATGTAATCTGGCAATATCGCCTGTCAAGTAATAGAATCCATTGCCACTAGTTCTTCTAGCACTATCAAGATCTAAACCATTTAAACTTTCAAGAATATCTGCATGGTATGGAATTTCAAAATTTACTTTTTTTGCTTCACCAACAGTTTCTCTTTGTACATTTTCACTATCATCTTTGCCAATAGGTACATCATCTGCAATAATATTTGGAATTGCCATCATGTATTTTTTTAGTTCAACAGACAAAACCGCTTCTTCATTCTCTATTTCAACAATTCTTTCATTGATTTTAATAACTTCACTTTTCGTCAAATTTGCCTGTTCTATGTTTTTCTCTTTCATAAGTTGACCAATTTTAGAACTTAAAGTGTTTCTATCAGAACGCAAAGAATCTCCTTCTTTTTTTAATGCTCTAATTTTATTGTCAAGTTGTAAAACTTTATCAACATATTCTAGTTTGTGCTCTTGAAACTTTTTTTTAATGTTTTCTTTTACTAAATCGGGATTTGTCCTTATTAAATTAATATCAATCATTTTTTCCTCTCTTTTATTTTTTTATATTACAATTTTTTTTAAAAATAGTCAAATAATATAATGTTTTTTATAAGATTATTTTGCTTAATTTTTGTAATTTGTTTTTGCGAAAACGATAAATTTATGAAAAAAAAACGATATTTATGATTCATTCAAACATAATAGATACAAAATATGGTTTTTAAAAGATTTTACGCATAGATATCAAATTTATTT
>CALWTO010000016.1 GCA_944384485.1 uncultured Clostridia bacterium | reverse complement strand
AACCTGCTTTTCTATGCAATTCTCTCCAATAATCTATAAGAATGTTTCTTACTATCATTCCGTTTGGAAGATAGAAAGGGAATCCTGGTCCTTCTGGTGAAATCATAAACAATTTGAGCTCTTTGCCTAGTTTTCTATTGTCTCTTTTTCTTGCTTCTTCAAGCATAGCCATGTAATCAGCAAGTTCTTTTTTAGTTTTACAAGCATAGCAATAAACTCTTTGCAACATTTTGTTCTTTTCATCTCCACGCCAATACGCACCGTTTACGCTGTGAATTTTAAAACCATAATTTTGAAGTCTTCTAGTGCTGTCTACATGAGGGCCTCTGCAAAGATCTAAAAAGTTGTCGCCAGTGTAATAAATAGAAACTTCTTCACCATTTGGAAGTTCATTTATAATTTCAGTTTTATATTCATTATTTTTAAAAAGTTCAAGAGCTTTTTCTTTTGATACAACTTCTCTTTTAAACTCTTCACCTTTATTTATTATTTCTTGCATCTTCTTTTCTATTGCTTTAAAATCATCAGGAGTAAGAGCATAGTCAAGGTCAATATCGTAATAAAAGCCATCTTTAATTGCAGGGCCAATTGTTAATTTTGTTTGAGGATATAACTCTACAATTGCTTTAGCAAGCACATGCGCAAGAGAGTGTCTTGCCTTTTCAAGTTCTTCATCTTTAACATTTTTAATTTCCATAAAATTTCTCCTTTTACTTTGGCGTTTTAAATAAAAAAACGCCCTTAAAAATTTAAGGACGATTTAAATCAATAAACCGCGGTTCCACCTTAATTGCAAAAGTGCCACTTTATAAATTTTACCCTTCAACATAACAGTGGTTTCATTTGAGTTATAGTCAAGGCTTTTCACCAAACAGCCCTTCTCTGTGCACATCTAACAAAAACTACTTGTCTGTTACTCCAAGTTATTACATGGTCATTATATTTCATATAAAAATTTTTGTCAAGAATTTTTATATATTTTTTATGGAAATTAGATTTTGCTTATTTCATTTATAAACATTTTCTTTTTATCTGTTATTCTATCTTCAAAAAGACAATGTAAAAGATTGATTGCCCTGCTGTCTTCATCACAGTATAAATTTATTTTTTGAGGCGATAAGTCAATTATAGAAGAAACCAGACTGTCTTCAGAGAAAACTTTATTTTGATAAAGTTTGTCGCTGATTAAAATTTGATAATTTTCTTCATTATCTTTGTATATACTTATTTCTTCTTCACAGATTTCTAAATTGTCTACTAAAAATTTTAATAAATCGAGAAAACTTTCGCTAGAAGTCAAATATTCACGATTTTCATTTGCAAGAGTAACAAGCTCTTGCCACTTGTTTTTTAATACTGACAATCTAAACTGATAAAAACTCTCTAAAAATAAGTCGTTTTGTAAAGTCAAATTTCTTTTTACTAGGTATCTATCCGTCTCTTTATCAAAATTTAAAAGTGCTTTTTTAAAAGCATTTATACCCAATTTGTCTTGTAGTGGCAAAAACAAATTTCTATCTAAGAAACTAGATTTAAAAACTGTGCAAATCACTTCAACAATGCAATTTTTTAAATAGTTTTGCAAAACTTCTTTGTGCTTGTTTTCAACAGCTATTAAGACTGAAATAAATCCATTTTGTTCTACAGAAGTTACCACAGCATTCCATTTTTTACAATTACTGGAAAAATTGTTGTGTAAAAATTTTGCCAACTCAAAATTTTCAGTTTTTAAATTTAGTGAAAATTCCCACATATAAACTCCTTACAAAATCTATTCTATGCAAGGATAAAAAAAATACTCAAAAAAAGAAGTTAAATATTGCAAATAATTTGACAAAAAATAAAAAATATTGATAATAATAAGTGAAAGGATTGATTATGAAGAAAAGTTTGAAAATTTTTTTATGTGTTATTTGCCTTTTGCCACTCGTTCTTCTTTCATCATGCGGAATCACTCAATACTATACAATAACAACCACTGAAAGTGATAGCACTCTTGGAAAAGGAAATGGTGGTTCTGATGTCGCTATGGCTGAAGGAACTGAAATAACTTTAAGCGCAAACGAAACAAAACCTGAAACAAATCCATTTATATGCTGGATTAAAGATGATAATAAAATTGTTTCTTTAGAAAAAAACTATTCAACTACTTATAGCCAAAGTTCAAGTGGAAAATATACTGCTCTTTTTCAAGAAACTTCGATAAATAAAACCAGGTATGCAACAATTTCTAATGTGGAAATTATAGGTGCAAGTTCAGCAAATCTTCAAATCTCATATGCGTATACTACAGCACTTCAAAACAAAATACTTCTTGAAGATTTAAATATTGAAAATGGTATCTCGTCAACAGAAAAAAGAAATGTTTTATATTTTGGTGGAGCAAGTGGTGCAACAAATAAAATTGAATTTTCTTTTTCAGCAGTTTTAAATGTAACAAACGGAAGTTCAGTTACAAGATATAATTTAACATTCGCAAATATTTTAGCAGACACGGACAACCCAAAAGCAGGCACATCAAATTATGTAACTTTTGATGATAATGGAAATTGCACTCTTTCTTCAACTCCTCTAGCAAATGGTATAGTTGTAAATATCACTTTTTCAAAATTAACTTTAAATCTTTTAACAGCAACTAATGCTTAATAGAAAGATATAAAAAAAGAAGGTCTACAAACCTTCTTTTTTTGGTTGAAAACTACCTAGAGCAATTTTTGCTTTCTTGTGATTTTGAAGCTCTTGAATTGCTTGATTTTGCTTCGTTTGAGCATTCTGCGTTTCTTGCAGATTTAGCAGATTTAGAAGCTTTGTTCATTTTGGAATTTTTACCAAACATAGTTTTCACCTCCCGTTTATTCAAGGTATAATCACCTTGTAATAGTAGTGTTTCCTATGTTTCAAAAAATATACAATAATAAATAAATTAATTAAATAAAAAAAGTGCTATTAGTTAGCACTCTTTTTTGTTGTAGTTTTTTTAGTTTCTGTTTTTTTGCCTGCTGTTTTTGTAGTTTTTTTAGCTTCAGTTTTTTCAGCAGTTTTTGCAGAAGATTTTTTTGCGGCTTTCTTTTCTTTTTCTTTTGCCATTTCTTCTTCAAGAAGATCATAGTATTCATCGAATACATCAATAGCAACATCTTCATCTTCTTCTATTTTTAAAATTGTGTTGCCATCTTTGTCTTGGTCAACCAAGAATACAATTGCTTCGTTTTCCCCAAGTCCTTCAATCTTGTCAACTGGTTTCAAAATTGCAAACAATTTCTTTTCTTTTTTTACTTCATGAACAATCATTGCAATTTGTTCAAAAGAAATTTGTTTGCCTTTTTCATCCATAAGTGTGATTGGTTGTTTGTTATCTTTGTCTAAAAGTATATCAAGAAGATCTACGCTTTCTTCTTTATTTTCAACTTTGTTATTTTCCATATTTAACCCCTTTTTGTTTGATTGAGATATGTCTGCAAAATGATTTGTGCGGAAATTTTATCAATGAGTTCCTTTCGCTTTTCCCTTCGAACACCGCTTGCAATTAATAGTTCTTCAGCTTCTGCCGAGGTTAAGCGCTCATCTACATAAAAGACCTTTACACCAGAAAAATTTGCAAGGGCTTCTCCAAATTCTCTATGAAGCTTTGCTCTTTCCCCTTCAGTTCCATCCATATTAAGTGGCAAACCGAGTGCAACTTCATCAACATCAAACTCTTTTATAAGTTTGTCAATATGATTTATAGATTGTTGCATGGATTGATTTTGAAAAACTTCATAAGGACTTGAGATTATGCAAAGAGCATCAGTCAAAGCAACGCCTATTCTTTTGTCCCCATAATCTATCCCCATTTTTCTCGTATATCGCATCATAACTCCACTTATAATATAACCTTTTTTTAGTGTTTAAGTCAAATGAAATAAACAATTTTTTAATAATAATTAAAATTTATAAATTTAACAATTATTTACATTCATACAAGTTTTCACCAATACCAACTGCTACTTTAAGTGGTATTTTTAAAGTTGCTATTTTCTCCATTTCTTCTTGTAGGATTTTTTTGACTTGTTCTTCTTCATTTGGATAGCAGTCAACAATCAATTCGTCATGAATTTGCAAAATCAATTTACTTTTTAATTTCTTTTGTTCGAGGTCATTTGAGATTTTAATCATTGCAAGTTTAATTATATCAGATGCTGTTCCTTGAAGTGGCATATTCATTGCAACTCTTTCAGCGAAACTGCGCACTAAATACTTTGAAGAATTTATATCATTTATCCATCTTCTTCTCCCAAACATTGTTAATGCATATCCATGTTCTTTTGCAAATTTAACATTGTCATCCATAAATTTTTTAACTTTTGGATATCTTTCGAAATAAGAATCGATATATTGTTTAGCATTTGCCCTTGAAGATTTAATGTTTTGTGATAGACCGTAATCACTTATTCCATAAATTATTCCAAAATTCACTGCCTTTGCATCTCTTCTCATTTGAGAAGTTACCTTTTCAAGAGGGACTTTGAAAATTTCGGAAGCAGTGATTGTGTGAATATCTAAATCATTTTTATATGCTTCTATTAATTTTTCTTCCCCTGACATATCGGCAAGCAATCTTAATTCAATTTGATTGTAATCGGCTGAAATTATTTTTCCATCTTTGTATTTTGAAACAAAAAGTTTTCGAAGTTCTTTTCCTTCGTTATCACGAGTAGGAATATTTTGTAAATTTGGCTCGCTACTTGACAATCGTCCTGTGTTTGTTAATGTCTGATTAAATGTAGTGTGAATGATATCACCATTGTTTTTGCAAATTTCTTTATAAACATCAATATATGTGTTTTTAAGTTTTGCAATTTTTCTATATTCTAAAATGCAAGAAACAATTGGAATATAATCAAGGTCTTGCAAAACTTCTTTGGCAGTCGAGCGTTTTTTGTTGTTATATGCTTTTATGCCTAGTTTATCAAACAAGATTGTAGCGGTTTGTTGAGTAGAATTTATATTAAATTCTTCCCCTGCTTCTCTGTAAATTTTTTCTTTTAATTCATTCAGTTTTTCATTAAAGGAATCAGACAAACTTTCCAGTTTCTCTTCGTTTATTTTAAAGCCTTCTTTTTCCATTTCAAACAAAATTTCAATAAGTGGCATTTCAATATTTTTGAAAACAAACTTTAAGCCATCATCCATTTTGTTTAAATAACCATCCAAACTTTCCTGATAATTTTCAAGTTGCAATGTTTTGTTTACATTTCCCCCAACATTTACAACATAATTTGCTATATTTACATCTACATAATTTGTCAACATAATTCCAAAATTATCTAAAATATGCAAATCATCTTTAGCAGAAGATGTGATTTTTAATATAGATTTATTTTCAAATATATTTTTAAGAGTCAAGCAAACTTCTTCAAAGGTTAATCCACTATCAAACATTTGAAAGTTTGTTTCAAGAAAATAAATAGTGTTTTGGAACAAAAATTCCATATTTTTTAAATTATAAACAAAAACTTTTTCGTTTGAATTTACAATTTTATTCAATATTTCATTTGTTAAAGATTGCTTTGAAATTTTCTTATTTTCTTCAATATTTACTTCCCCAAACAATTCTTTGTTTTTAAGTAAAGATGTAAAATCCCACTCTTTAAAAAATTTGTAACAATTTTCTGAAAAAGGTAAAGAAAATTTAAGTTTTTCAATATCGTAATCAAAACTGCAATCACATTTTATTGTGGCAAGTTGTTTCGATAAAAAAGCATTTTCTTTATCATTTTCAAGTTTTTCTTTTAATTTTCCTTTTATGTTTTCCAAATTTTGATAAATGTTTTCAATGTTTTTATATTCTGTCAAAAGGTTTAAGGCAGTTTTCTCTCCAACGCCATTTACTCCAGGAATATTATCAGAAGCATCACCCATTAATCCTTTTAAATCAACGATTTGACTTGGAACCAAATTAAAAAGTTCTTTAAGTCTTTTTTCATCAACTTTATCAATTTCAGACACACCTTTTTTTGTTAAATAAACCATGCAATTTTCATCAATAAGTTGCAATAAATCTCTATCACCAGAAAGTAAAATTTTTTGTCCTGACAGATTTGTTGAAAGCGTTCCAATTATGTCATCAGCCTCTATTCCATCTTGTTCAAAAACTGAAATCCCCATTGATTTAAGCATTTGCTTTATAACTGGAAATTGAGATAATAGTTCTTTTGGTGTTTCTTTTCTTTGTGCCT
>CALWTO010000015.1 GCA_944384485.1 uncultured Clostridia bacterium | reverse complement strand
TCTCTTGAAAATTTTGGTATCAAATACAAACAAATAGAACTTAAAAACGATAATTTTGATGTAGATGTTATTTTAAAAACTATAAAGAAATTAAAACCAAAAGTTGTCTTTGTTCAAAGGTCAAGAGGTTACACAAGCCGAAAGGCAATTTCAATAAATCAAATGGAAGAAATCTTCAAACAAATCAAATCTTTAAAACAAGCGCCATTTATTGTTGTAGATAATTGCTATGGCGAATTTGTTGAGAAAAAAGAACCTACTGAAGTTGGGGCAGATGTTATTGTTGGCTCGCTCATAAAAAACCCAGGTGGCGGATTAGCACCAACAGGAGCATATATTTGTGGAACAGAAAAAGCAATAGATATGATTTCGACTAGATACACATCTCCATCTTTACTTCTTGAAGTTGGCTCTTTTGAAATGGGTTATCGTTTATTTTATCAAGGGCTTTTTATGGCTCCACATGTTGTGGCTCAATCTTTGAAAGGCGCTTTACTTGTAGGAGAGGTAATGCAAAGTAAAGGCTATAAGATAATACCATCAAATCAAGAACAACCAGAAGATATTATTAAATCTGTTGTGTTCAACAGTGCTGATGAACTTATAAAATTTGTTCAATTGGTTCAAAAGGTTTCACCTGTGGATTCTTTTGTTGTTCCTATGCCTTGGGATATGCCTGGATACAATGACCAAGTGATTATGGCTGCTGGAACATTTGTAGGTGGGGCATCTATAGAATTGTCTTGCGACTCTCCAATAAAAAAACCTTATATTGCATATTTTCAAGGTGGTTTAACTTATGAACATGTCAAAATTTTGGCAGAAGAATTAAACAAATTGTATTAACATAATTTTTAAAAATTAAAAATAGCACATTGTTTATGTGTTATTTTTTTCTTTAAGTTCTTTTTTTGTTTAATAATCATACATTAAAGTATGAAAAACAAATTTCGACAATTTTTTTATATAAAAGATTTTTTATGTGAAAGTTTAAAAGAGAATAAAATTAAAACAATATTAATATTTTCTTTTTCTTTGTTATTTTTTCTAGTGGGAATAATAATTGCAGTTAATACGGGAGCATATAGTCCTGACAATATTTTTGGCTATGCTTTAAAAGATGGTAGTTTTAAAATCATAACAAATTCATTTTTTTCAAGGATGTTATCATTGATTCTTATTTCAGCCATATTATTTGTTTTGTCATTATGTAAATTTCTTTTTCCAATAGGTGTTTTACTAATAGGTTATAGAGCCTATCTTCTAGGGCTAAATATTTGTTTTATGATTATTCTTTATGGCTTGTCTGGTGCAATATTGGCTTTTTTTATAATTTTGCCTTGTCATCTTTTAGCTATTTTTGTTTTGTCTTGTTTTTATATTTCTTCTTTAAAAACAAAAAAGGACTTTTGCAATTTTGGCGGTTACAGATATCCTAAACAAAAATTATTTATTTTTATAACTTTTTTTATAAGCATTTTGATGATCTGCATTTTAGAATCAATTTTACTTGTTATTTTTAGTGCAAATGTAATACTCGTTATTTAAAAATTAGTGCATAGAAATATCTTTTTTGATAAAACTAAAAAACAAAAGGAGATATTTTTATGAAACGATTTATAACATTTTGTATAATGATATGCATACTTGCCACCACATTTTGTACTAGTATGCAAACAGTCGTATATGCAGATAGTGGGTTGGATTTGTCTAGCAAATCAGCTTGTTTGGTTGATTTTTCTTCTGGACAAGTTTTGTATGAGAAAAATTCAACCCAACATTTACCTGTGGCAAGTATGGTTAAAATGATGACAATTTTGCTTACACTTGAAGAATTTGAAAAAGGAAATTTAACTGATGAAACTTTAATTACAACTTCTGAAAACGCTTCATCTATGGGCGGAAGTCAAGTGTTTATCGACCCATATGTTGACTATACTGCAAAAGATATGCTTAAAAGTGTTATAATGGCTTCAGCAAATGATGCTTCAGTTGCTTTAGCAGAGCATATAAGTGGAAGTGAAGAAAATTTTGTTGTTAAAATGAATGAAAAAGCAAAAGAACTTGGAATGGATGACACAAACTATGTAAATTGCACAGGACTTCCTGCACCTGAACAATATTCATGTGCTAAAGATTGTGCAATTGTTTTAAAGGAAGTTGCTAAATTTAATAAATATCATGAATTTTCAACTATATGGATGGATGAGCTAATTCATCCTTCTGGTAGAAAAACCGAACTTGTAAATACTAATAGACTTGTAAAATATTATGATGGTTGTGATGGTGGTAAAACAGGTTCTACAAATGAAGCAGGGTGTTGCTTAAGTGCAACAGCAAAAAGAAATAACATGAGGCTTATTTCAGTTATCGTTGGTGCTAAAAATTCACAAACAAGATTTAACGAATGTTCAAAACTTTTTAATTATGGATTTGCAAATTTTGAAAACAGAGTTTTATTAGATAGCACAAAAGCAATAAAATCTTTACAAGTAAACAAAGGAAAGTGCGAAAATATTGATGTTTTTGCAAAGGAAGATTTTTCAGTGACAACAAAAAAAGGGCAAGAAGCTGATATCGATATTTCTTATCAACTTCCTGATAAAATTTCTGCACCAGCAAAACAAGGTCAAACTATTGGAAAAGCAATTTTATCAAAGGATGGAACTGTGCTTAAAGAAATTGATATAATCTTGAATGATTCTATTGAAGGTTTGACAGTTAAAGATTGTTTTGACAGAATTGCAAACAAATGGTAAAAAAAAGAAACTTTTTTAAGTTTCTTTTTTATTTTTGTTGATTAAATAATTTTGAAAAATCGACATTTTTTGCTATTATAAATTTATAAAAAAGCAAAGGTGCATTTTGAATAAGAAAAATATTTTAATTTTAAGCATTAGTATTGGGCTGTTGATGATAAGCATTGTAGGGCTTATTGTTTATTTTTGTATTTCAAATAGCAAAGATAAACAGATTGAATTATTTTCTGTAAAATGTGAAAATATAAGTGCGGAAGTGGGTGAATGGGTTGAGATACCTTATATCGTTGATGATGAAATTTCTTCAATAACTTTTGAAGTTGTTGATAAATCTATTGCCGAAATAGATGACAATAAAATTATTGGTTTAAAAGCTGGCACTACTTTAGTAAAAATAACAGTAACAAAAGGCGACAAGATGGCTATGTGCAATTTTTATTTCACTGCCAAGTATAACTCTTGTGTTTTAACTTTAAAGCCAATAGATAGTTGTAGAATTATAGACAATTATATCTATATGGAAAATGATTACTGTCAATTTTCAATAGAATTTGTTGATGAGTCCGGCACTTTAATTAGTGATCCAAGGGTTACAATTACGCATGATGAAAATCTTGAAATAGAAGAAATTGCATTTGGTTATCTCTTAACTGCAAGAGAGAATGGAACGATAACTTTTTATTTTGATGATTATGATACAAGTTTTGTGATACATGTTGAAAAAGAAAATGTTTTATAATTTACTTGCTTTTTTTATACTTTTAATTTATAATTTATTTGTTTTAAAATAATTTTAAATTTGCATTTTGATAAAAGTCGAAACAAAACTCTTTGGTAGGTGAATATTATGGATGAACAAAATGAACAAGAAGTTTTAGCAACAGAACAAATGAGTTTTGTTGACGATAAATATCGTTTTAAACTTGAAAATTTTGAAGGACCACTTGATTTGCTTTTGCATCTTATAAAAGATGCTAAAATGGACATTATGACAGTTAAACTTGCTGATATCACTGAACAATATCTTCAATATATGCAAGATATAGATTCTATAGATATGGACAGAGCAAGTGAGTTTATAACAGTTGCGGCAACACTTATAGAAATTAAATCAAAACATCTTTTGCCTGTTGAACAAAATGATGAAGTTGATGAGGAAGATAGTGAAGCGTTATTACTTGAAAGATTAAAAGAATATGAACTTTTTAAAGAAACGGGTAAACGGTTAAAAGAAATTGAAGATATAAACAAACTTTATCGTGCTCCCGGTAAAGAAACAGAAAAAGTTAAAATTGTTATAAAAGATATGGTTCTTGATAAATTGCTTGATGCTTTTGCAAATTTGCTTGCCAAAGCAGAGGCGAGGGGTAAAGAAAAAGAAGAACCTAAAAAAATTGTTAAAGACCGCTTTACTGTTGCAGAAAAAATTGTTTCAATTTCTTCTTATGCAAGAGAGCATAAAAGATTTCCTTTTGAAGAACTTTACACTTCAGACATGACAAAGAGTGAAATGATAAATGTTTTTTTAGCATTACTTGAACTTTTAAAACTTCAAACTGTTAGGGTGGAACAATCTGGCATTTTTGAACAAATAAACATTATTTCAAATGAGGTTTAATTATGAGTACTATTGATACTGTTTATAACTTAAAAGATGTGATTTATTCAGTTCTTTTTGTTGCTGGTGATGGAATTGAAAAATCTTTTATTGCAGAAAAATTGCAAGTAAGTCAAAAAGAAGTTGACAAATCGATTGAAGAATTAAAAAAAGAACTTTCTAATGAAAAAGGTGTGCATTTAATTGAATATAAAAACAAAGTTCAACTTGCTTCAAATCCTAATTATGCACAATACATATCTGACGTGTTGAATCCTATAAGAGAAAAATCTCTTACTAGAGCAGCACTGGAAACTTTGGCTATAATTGCCTATAAGCAACCAATAACAAAGCTCGAAGTTGAAGATATACGAAGAGTTAATTCAGATTATGCAGTTCAAATTTTGGTTGACCAAAATATGATAGAAGTTGTTGGAAGAAAAGATGCTGTTGGCAAACCTTTACTTTTTGGAACAACAGAGAATTTTTTAAAAAGATTTAATCTTAATGATATTAATGATTTGCCAGACTACGAAGCACTGCTTGAGAGAATCAAAACTATTAGACAAGAGGAAGATCAAGAAAAACAAGACACATTGTTTAAAAATGTTGACGATCTTGAATTTAATGAAGATTTGCCTGATTTCTTAAAAGGAGAAGATATACAAGAAATTTCAGTAGATGTTCCTGATTCTGACACAATTGCATAACAACTTAAAATGGTTTTGTAAAAGGAGGTTTTACCTTCTTTTTTTTGCATAATTTTTATTAAAAAATAATATTATGTTTTATGCAGAAAAAAATAAAAGTTTATGGACAAAAATACAACCAAAATAAAATAAAGTATCGTTTGGCTAGGGGTATAATAATCAATATTTTTCTTTTTTTTGTACTTATTGCTGAAATAGTGTTGGGGGTTTTATGGGCAATAGGATTTTAAACATTTTTAAAAAATTCCCTATTCATCCAACTTTTCTTTTATTGTTTTTATACCTTGTCATCACAAAAGGTTTTGAAAGTTTTTTATTGTTTGTTTTCGTTGTGCTTGTCCATGAGTTTGCACACGCATGGGTTGCTAAACATTATGGCTATAAAATTGACAATTTCTTTTTAACTCCATACGGAGCATCGCTAAATTATAAAGAAAAAATATTTGATTCTAAAGATGAATTATGTGTTGCGATTGCAGGGCCACTTATAAATATTGTTTTAGGAATTTTTGTATCTTCTTTATGGTGGGCATTTCCAAATCTTTATAATTTTACTGATGTTTTTGTAAAACAATCTTTTCTTTTTGCTTTATTTAATCTATTGCCATGCTATCCATTAGATGGTGGGCGAATCGTTTTAAGTTTAATGTCACAAAGTGTTCCAAGGGAAAAAGTGGTTAAAATTTTAATTATATTTAACGTTATTTTTTCTTTCATTATGTTTGTTTTGTTTATAATTTCATGTTTTTACAACTTTAATCCAACATTTGCTCTTGCTTCAATTTTTATGGTGCTAGGTCTTTTAGAAGGGAAAAAACAATCAAAATATAAAGTGGTTTCTTATTTCGAGAAAAAGACAAAAAATTTTGCTAAAACTAAAATTTTGTATGTAAAACAAAACGTTTCACTCTTAAAAATGATAAAAAAAATCGACTATAACAAATTTACTATTTTCGCTGTCGATAAGGGAGAAAAAATTGTTTTCATAGATGAAAAAAGAGTGCTGTCTTTTGCACTCGTTTATCCATTAACAATTTCGTTGGGAAAAATTTTAAATCAAGTAAGGAATAAGTGAATCAATATTCTTTCTTTCGAAATCTTTTAATTTTGTCAAAATTTCATCTATTTCGGGAGAGATATTCTTGTGGTCTGACAAATCTTTAATGCAAGTTATATACCCCATAAAAGTGCCAAAAAGCATCATTTCTGCAAGGTGTCTTGTTGTTTTATTAGTAAGAGTTGAAAGGTTGATACTAGACCATAATTTCGCTTTTTCTAGCCAATTGTTGTCTTTGATTTTTTCAATCTTTTCGCTTTGAGCAAATACTTCACATTCTTTTTGTAAGGCAATGTAATAATCTTGCTCTGAAGCCAATTCTTTTTTAAAAGAATTGTCAACAACTTTTGGTAAAAGGTCTTCTATTGATTGAACCGCCGTCTTTATATTTTGATAAACACCATTCAAATAATTTTCTAATGCTTCATTTTTTTTGTTTTCTTCCATTATAGTCCTCCTTTTATTTTAATGTGCAATTTTTACATAAATATACTTCTTTATTTTGCTATTTTAACATTTTCTTTTACATATTTTTTTGTATGTTTGCAAAAAATAGTTATATGAAAACTTCAACAAAAATAATATTAATTTTGTTTGCAATAACATCAATAGCATCTGTTATTCTCTTTCCAAACATTACTTCATCCATAAAAATTGAAGGAAAAACTCTTTTATTTAATTTTACAGTAGAAGCTTATATAACTTTAGCATTGCTTGTATTTAGTTCTGTTTTTGCAATGATTTTATATTTTAGATTTTTACATACTTTATCTATAAACAAAGTCCTTTTTTTCTCCACCTTGCCTTTTACGCTTATATACGGAGCATTATTATTTTTTATTGCATCCTTAAATTCATTTCAAAACGGAACAGTAGATTCTGTAAAAGCAATTTTAAATATATCTCAAGAAAATCAATATAACACATTTTTATGGGCTATTCTTTTAACAATTATCTATATTTTAATACTTTTTATTGTTTACTTTTTTGTCACGAAGCCTGTGTTTAGAATGGAAAAACTTTTAGAAAGGTTGGGAGATGGCAAAATCAAAGAAAAGAAATTTAATTTGGGCGGGGGCAAGCAATTTGACCAAATAGGGCATTCTCTTTTAAAGATTAACAACAATTATAAATCTTTAAGCTCAAACAACGATTTTGATTTGGCAAATACATCTATTCCTAAATTGTACCAAAAAAATTTTCCGGATGAAACTATACAAAAATTAAATTATGGAAAGGTGGCTGTTGAAAAAGTTGTAGTTCTTGTTTGTAAACTTCAAGAAAATGGAAACGACCCTTCAATAGCGAACAATTATAAACTTTTAAATATGTATTTAAATTTGATAAATCCACTTATAAAACGATTTAACGGTATTGGTGATGATTCTTCAAAAAGTTGTTTGTGTGGTGTGTTTTTTAAAAGTGAAGATGGCCTAGACTGCGCACATGCTATTTGTAGAGCAATAAAGATAAAAACAAAAAACTTTGAAAAATCAAATATACAAGTTTTCATTTCTGTTGATTATAAGGAAATTGAATTTGTTAAAAACCAAAACGGAAAAATTGTTATTGCCGAAAATAGCATAAAATTTAATGAGAATATTGTAGATTTTGGCAAATTGTTAAATTGCAACTTAATTTTTACTCAAGAATTGTTGAACAGTTTACCGGCTAATTATTTTTTAAAGTATAGATATATCGGCAAATTAAACTTTAATGAAGAATTTGCCTTATTTGAAAGTATAGAAATTTTTGGACGACATAAAAGAGAATTGCTAGATAAAAACAAACAATCGTTTGAAAAAGCTGTTATGTTTTTTAATCAAAATCAATATGAGAGAGCAAAAATAATATTTGAAGATTTATTAAAATATAATTCAAATGATAAAGCTAGTTTTGTTTATTTTAATCAATGTAAAAATAAAATAATTTAACAATTTATAACAACACTTGACAATAATTCGATTTAAGTGATAAAATCATCCTTGATGAGAAATAGGAGTTTTGAAAAAAAGAAAGTTTGTCCAAGATGTGGAATAAAACTTCCAGAATCTTGTGAAGTCTGCAGTGATTGTGGGCTCGTTTTTTCAAGGTTAAATATCGCCACAAACAAAGAAGCTAAAAATTTGCAAAAAAGAGGGGAAAAAGATTTTATAGTTTACACTTCAAAATTACCGAGTGATGTAAGTTATGTAAAACTTTTGTGCCTAACTATCTTTACTGGTTTATTTGGAGGACACTGTTTTTATGTTGGAAGATACTTAAGAGCATCCATTTTACTTTTAAATTTTTTGCTTGATGTTTTTTTGGTAGTTTTCAACTCACAAATTATCGCTTTTAGTCAAACATTGGTTGGAGCTTTATCTACGCTTTCAGGATTTATTATGTTTGCATGGTTTTGGGACATTTTTATGGTTGCTTTCAAGAAATTCAAAGTTCCTGTCGCTATTGATTTGCAAAATGAAGAATTTATTATAAAGGATGAAAAAGAGTAATGAGAATAGTTGTTGGTATTAGTGGTGGTGTTGATTCTTCTGTTGCTGCATATCTTCTTAAAAAACAAGGTCATGAAGTCATTGGACTTTTTATGATTAATTGGGAAGAAAAAGATAGTGCTTGCACCGCTGAAGAAGATTTTGAGGATGTAAAAAGAGTTTGTAATAAAATAGGAATCCCTTATTTTTCAGTTAATTATGCAAAAGAATACTATGATAGGGTTTTTAAATATTTTTTGGCAGAATATAAAGCAGGAAGAACGCCAAATCCAGATGTTCTATGCAATCGTGAAATTAAATTTGGACCTTTTCTTGAAAAAGCAATGGCTCTCGGAGCAGATATGATTGCAACTGGTCATTATGCTAAAAAAATAGAAAAAGATGGCTATTTTTATTTGGCAAAAGCTGATGATTTAAATAAAGATCAATCTTATTTTCTCAATCAATTAAATCAATATCAACTTTCCAAGGTGTTGTTTCCTTTGGAGAATATAGACAAGCCAAAGGTTCGAGAAATTGCAAAAGAGTTGGGACTTTCTACGGCAGAGAAAAAAGATTCAACAGGTATATGTTTTATAGGAGAGCGAAATTTTAAAAAGTTTTTGAAAGAATTTTTGCCTGCAAAGCCTGGTGACATTGTTGATTTGCAAGGGAATGTGGTCGGCAAGCATGATGGACTTATGTATTACACTTTAGGACAACGCAGGGGATTAAATATTGGAGGCCTTGCAGGTGGAAATGGACAAAGATGGTTTGTTCTTGACAAAGATTTGACAAACAATAAATTAATTGTAAGTCAAGGCGAAGATGATTTGCTTTTCTCTGATGGACTTTATGCGCAAGAAATGAATTGGATTCCTTTTAAACCAAACCAAATCAAATTTGATTGTTTTGCTAAATTTAGATATCGTCAACCTGATCAGGAAGTTTCTGTAACAATTCTTGATGATTCACATATAAAAGTAGATTTTAAAGAAAAACAAAGAGCGATTACCCCTGGACAATTTGTAGTTTTATATGATAAAAATGGTCTATGCTTTGGTGGTGGTGTTATAGAAAAGAGTTTTAAAAAATAATTATTTTTACCTTTAAGCATATTTTCCTTTTATTTGGGGAAGATAATTTTAGGAGGTAAAAAATGATTATTGCAAACTATATCGCACTTATCCTTTTAATGATAGGTGGATTAAATTGGGGACTTATTGGAATTTTAAATTTCAATTTAGTAGCATGGCTTAGTATGGGAAGCAAAGTCGTTGAAAGAATAATTTATATTCTTGTTTTAATTGCTACAATTTATTTAATCATTGCTTGCATAATTGACGGCGGAATATTATTAAGTCAAGTTGCAAATAACCCTGGGGTTTAACAAAAAAACATCTTTTTTTAAAGGTGTTTTTTTTATAAAAATAAACAACATAAAACAAAAGCGATTACTGTTGATAAGAGTGCATGTGAAATTTTTTGTAAACAATATAATCCTATAGGTAATTTTAATTTTGTTGTCATTGCTTGAGTTTGAAGTAAAGTCGAAAATCCTCCAAAACTTATGATAAATGTCCCAATTAAAGTTGCCATGAATAAAGAAAAGTTTGTTGATAAATCAATGCAACCCTTTGTTATTTCAAAAAGCCCTGATAAAACTGCTGAAATATTGTTTGGTAAAAGTGAAAAAATTGGTGAAAGCGAAGAAACTATAACAAAAAATATCGCAATAATTGTTCCAACAGAAATTACGCTTAATGCAGTGTCTAAAACAATAGATGATATGTCTAATTTTTTATTTTCTTTTTCAATTTGTTTAAATTCAAGATCAAACTCTTTTACTTTTATATTTCTATAAATTATACCATTTAAAAAAGCACCTAAAACATGAGAGGTAAACATAATATAACCAGCAAGAGTGCTGTTGAACATTCCGGCTCCTACTGCTCCTATAATAAACATGGGCCCAGAAGTAGAACAAAATGACAGCATTTTGCAAGCATCAGTTCTAGTTATTTTCCCTGAAGAATAGAGTTCTTCTGTTATCTTTGCGCCAACAGGATAGCCAGAAATAACACTGGAAAAAAAAGAGTAAGATGATATAGCAGGTGTGTTAAATAATTTTTTAAAAGGCTTTTGAAAAATTTTTGTTATTTTATCTATGAGATTTAAAGAACTTAATATTTTACTAAAAAAAATAAATGGTAACAAACTTGGTAATACATTTATAGCCCATGCAGTTATTCCTGCGAAGGTCTGCTGAATGTAAAACTTTGGGAAAATTATCATGTTTAGCAAAATGTATACCACAAAGATTGCTAACAAATTTGAATATAAATTCTTTTTGACTATTTTTTGCATTTTTTTACTCCAATCATTTGACAAAAAATTTATATATAATTATAATTTTTTTTAGATGAATAGTTTTATTGCTTGATGTTTTATAAAACAATTTATTCAATAATAAAAAAATTTAGAAGGTTGAGATGAAAATAAAATCTATTTACAAAAAGGCTGAAAAACTACAAAAGACGATAGCGTTTCCAGAAGCCGAATTTAGTGAGAGAACTTTAAGTGCAATAAAAATAATTGCAAAAAAGAAAATCGCTACACCAATATTAATTGGTGATGAAAGTGGACTTGTTTTGAGAGATAAATCTTTGCTTGGTTTTCAAATAATAAATCCAAAAACATTTGAACATAAAAATAAATTGGTAAAATGTTTGTACAACAAAAGAAAAGAAAAAGGCTTAACAATGGAAGATGCCGAAAAATTAGTGCTTGACCCTTATTACTTTGCAACATTACTTGTAGAAGAAGGCTATGCCGATGGCATGGTGGCTGGAGCAGAGGCATCAACAGCAAACACTGTTCGTCCAGCATTGCAAATTATTAAAGCAAAGAAAAAAGGTGGAGTTGTAAGTTCTTGTTTCTTTGTCTATGGCAAAAACAAATTTTTGGGAGATAAGCCATTGATTTTGTCAGATTGTGGAGTTCTTCCAAATCCAAATGCTGATGAACTTGCTCAAATCGCACAAGACAGCGTAAAAACTTTTAATAGTTTGGGATTAGGAAAACCAAAAGTTGCCTTTTTGTCATATTCATCTAAAGGCTCTGCAAAAAGCGAAACTGTTGACAAAGTTGCCTTGGCTTTTGAAAAGTTTAAGAAAAGTGGAATTTGTTGTGATGGGGAATTGCAATTTGATGCAGCAATGGTTCCAAAAGTTGCAAAACAAAAAGCTCCAAACAGTCCTTTGAAAGGTAATGCAAACATTCTTATTTTTCCAGATTTAAACAGTGGAAATATTTGCTATAAAGCAATTCAATATATTGGTGGGCTAAATGCAATAGGCCCAATCTTGCAAGGCTTAAATAAGCCAATAAATGACCTTTCAAGAGGTTGTTCAGTTGAAGATATTGTTACAATTACTGCCATAACGGCATTACAAGCAGAAAAGGAGTAGAAAAATGAAAATATTGGTTATAAACGCAGGAAGCTCATCTTTAAAATTTCAATTATTTGATATGAGCAACGAAAAAGTTATTGCAAAAGGAAATTGTGAAAAAATTGGACTTGGCTCATCTTTTATTGGTTACAAAACTACAGGGGATAAGAAAGAAGTTTCTGTAAAAATGAACAACCATGAAGAAGCTCTTGAAAATGTGCTAAAAATTTTGACCGATAAAGAAGAAGGTGTTATAAAAGACCTTAAAGAAATTTCAGCATGTGGCCATAGAGTAGTTCAAGGCGGTTGGATTTTTGACAAGAGTGTTATTGTGACAAAGAAAGTTTTAAAAGAGTTAGAAAAATTAACAGAACTTTCACCTTTACATGCAAAAGCAAATATGGCTGGAATTTATGGCTGCATGAAAGTTATGCCAAAAGTTCCACAAGTTCTTGTTTTTGATACATCTTTCCACGCATCAATGCCAGAAAAAGCATATATGTATGGCATTAAATATGAAGATGCTCAAAAATATCACATTAGAAAATATGGATTCCATGGAACAAGTCACAGGTTTGTTGCAAATGAATGTGCAAAACTTATGAATAAAAAACTTGAAGATTTAAACATAATTACAGTCCATGCTGGAAATGGTTCATCAATCACTGCCATAAAAAATGGCAAGAGCATTGACACTTCAATGGGATTAACTCCACTTGAAGGATTGATTATGGGGACAAGATCTGGTGATTTGGATCCAAGCGTAGTTTCTTATCTTGCAGATAAGAAAAATCAAACAGCAAGCGAAGTTGTACAATATTTAAATAAAGAATGTGGTTTGCAAGGAGTAAGCGGAGTTTCTAGCGATTTGAGAGATTTGAACGCTGCAATTGAAAAAGGAAACAAGAGAGCAAGACTTGCACTTGATATGCTTATTTATAAAACAAGAAAATATATTGGCTCATATATGGCAGTTCTTGGCAGGGTAGATGCAATAGTGTTTACTGGCGGTGTTGGTGAAAACCAAGAAGATTTGAGAGAAGAAGCTTTGTCTGGTCTTGAAAATTATGGTATTGTTTTAGATGTAAAGAAAAATAATAATTTACCAAGGGGAACAGCAGAACTTATTAGTGCGAAAAAATCTAAAACTAAAGTATTTAGAATTCCAACTGATGAAGAATTGTTAATTGCAAGAGATACTTTAGAGTTGATAAAAAAGTAATAATTGACAAAATCAACAAAAAACACAAAAACACTTGACATTTACAAAAAAAATCTATATACTTGTAAAGCAAGATATTAAAGGAGGAAGAAATGGCAGTTCCAAAGGGTAAGGTTTCAAAAGCAAGAAGAAACACAAGAAATTCTGCAAATTTTAAGGCAACAGCACCAACACTTGTTGAGTGTCCAAAATGTCATGAGATGAAAAAACCTCATGAAGTTTGCAAAAAGTGTGGAACTTATAAAGGTGAAACCATTGTAGAAAAGAAAGAAAAAACAAAATAATTTATGTAAACAAAAAGGTTGTGTAGTTAATTTCACAATCTTTTTTTGTTTTAATATTTTCAATTTGTAGTATTATGCATTGCATAAATAACACCATATATTGCATAAATAACAATTTTAAAATTTTTCTTAATCGACAAAAATATTTGAAAAAAAAGTTTATTTTGCTTTGATTATTTGCAATATTTTGATATTATATAATAGTAATTTAATTTAGGAGAAAAAAAGTGAAAGTTGTTGTTGATGCTTTTGGTGGAGATAATGCTCCACTTGAGATTGTTGAAGGTGCTGTTTTAGCCGTTCAAAAAAATAAAGATCTTGAAGTTATTCTCACAGGTAAAAAAGAAGAGATTGAAAAAATCTTAAACGGTAAAGAAGAAAGAATTGAAATTGTCGACGCAGACGAAGTAATTACAAATAATGACAAACCTACTGAAGCAATAAGACATAAAACAAATTCTTCTTTAGTCAAAGCCTATGATATTTTGAAAGAAAGAGAAGATGTCGTAGGGCTTGTAAGTGCTGGAAGTACAGGTGCTGTTCTTGCTGGTGCAATCATGAAAATTGGAAGAATTAAAGGAATTTCAAGACCAGCTCTTGCTCCTATTTTGCCAACAAAGCAAGAAAGTGATGTTATAATTATAGATAGTGGGGCAAATGTAGATTGCAAACCTGTAAATCTTTTACATTTTGCACTTATGGGCAGTGCTTATTATTCTATAATTTACAATAAAGAAAATCCTAGAGTTGCACTTTTAAATAACGGCGTAGAAGAAGAAAAGGGTAACGAACTTGTAAAAGAAACTTATCCATTATTAAAAAATGCTCCTATTAACTTTATTGGAAATAAAGAAGGTGGAGATTTCATGAGTGGCAAAGTCGATGTTATGGTGTCTGATGGATTTGCTGCAAATGCTCTTCTTAAAGGAACGGAGGGGGCTGTTTCAGCAGTTTTATCTATTCTTAAGAAAAGTATAAAATCTCACACTTTAAGCAAAATCGGTGCACTTTTCATGAAACAAACTTTTAACGAATTAAAGGCAAGAATTGATATCCAAAAGAAACACGCAGGAAGTCCTTTGCTTGGATGTAAAAAATTAGTTGTGAAAAATCATGGTTCTTGCAAAAGACTTAATATTTGTGCTTCTATTGAACAAACAATGTTGTTACACAAAAATAAACTTGTGGAAAAGATTGAAAAATCTTTGGCAAATTTGGAAAAGGCGGAAGTAAATGAATAATGTTAAAAGAGATTTAATATCAAACAAAATTGGTTATGATTTTAAAGATAAATCTCTTTTGCAACAAGCCTTAACTCATAGCTCTAAATCAGAAAAAAACTATGAAAGATTGGAGTTTTTAGGTGATGGCATACTTGATTTTGTTGTGGGAGATTATCTTTTTAAACATAGCACTGAAAAAGAAGGTAAACTAACAGTATTAAGAAGCCATTTTGTTTCAGAAAACAATCTTTGCAAAATCTTTGACAAATTGAAACTTGCTGACAATGTTATTCTTGGAAAAAGTTGTCAGGGTGAAATATCAAAATCTATAAAAGCAGACATTATTGAAGCCATTATCGCTGGGATTTACCTTGATAGCGGTTTAGAGAATGCACTTAAGTTTGTTTTAAAAAATTTTAATCTTGAAGATTTTTCAAAGGTTGTTGATGATAATTACAAATCCAAATTGCAAGAACTTGTGCAAAGTGGATTTAAATGTCATATGCAATACGCCACAGAGCCAAGTAGCAATGGCTTTAAGTCAACTTTCTTTATGGATGAAGATGCTATTGCAACAGGTGAAGGATTTAGTAAAATCGAGGCAGAACAAAATGCTGCTAAAAAGGCAATAGAAAAATTATTTTTGGTTTAACTTATGAAAACTTTTAACAAGGTGGTTTATTATGATTTTTAAGAAAATTGAAATGATAGGATTTAAATCTTTTGCAGATAGAACTGTAATTGAATTTAACGACAATTTTACTGCAATTGTTGGTCCAAATGGCTGCGGTAAAAGTAACGTTTCAGATGCTATTCGATGGGTTTTAGGTGAACAAAGTCCAAAAACTTTGCGTGGTGATAGCATGCAAGATGTAATTTTTAACGGAACTGAAAAAAGAAAAAGTCTTTCTTACTGTGAAGTTACTTTAACTTTTGATAACACAAATCGTTTCTTCAATTTTGATTACGATGAACTTGCTATAACAAGAAAGCTTTATCGTTCTGGTGAAAGTGAATATCTGATTAACCGTAATACTTGTCATTTAAGAGATATTACAAATCTTTTATACAATAGTGGTTTAGGAAAAAACGGATATTCAGTTGTTAGTCAAGGTAAGGTTACAGAACTTGTTGATGCTAAACCTGAAAGCAGAAGGGCTATGTTTGAAGATGCTGCAGGTATTTCAAAGTATAAAAATGATAAGAGAGAAGCCGAACGCAAACTGGAAAGAACTACTGACAACTTAACAAGAGTTAAGGACATTTTGTCTGAAATAGAAAGGCAAATGGGTCCTTTGAAAAAGCAAGCAGAAAATGCAAAAAAGTATTTGGAATACAAAGGACAATTGAAAGATTTGGAAGTTAATGCTTATATTTATCAATATGAAAATGCAAACGACACCAAAGAACAAATTGGCTTAAAGCTTGATGCAATAAATAAACAAATTGATGTAAGGCAAAGTGATTTAGATAAATCTAACAACGATTATAATAAATGCATGGAAAATATAGAAAATTTTGATAAAACACTTGCTCAAATAAATCAAACAATTTTGGATTTAACAATAGGTCTTGAAAAACAAGAAAGTGAAACAAAACTTGCTCGAGAGAGAATCAATTTTACATATAAGGAAAATGACAGACTTCATCTTGACAAAACAAACAGTCAAACAGCAATAGAAGCGTGTCAAGAAGAAAAGAAAAAAGTAGAAGAACAATTAGAAAAACTTTCAGATGATTTAAAAATACTTGAAAATAGTTTTGATGAATTGTCTGCAACATATTTAAAACTCGCAAACGAACTTACTGCAAGTGAAGATGAAGCAGGACAGAGTCAACAAAAAATCATTGAAACTTTGGGCTCATTATCTGATGTAAAAAGCAGTGTTTCTAGACTTAAAACAGAAAAAGACTTATTGAGTGAAAGTTTGAAAAACTTGGAAAATGACTATTCATCTTTGTCTTCAAAACAAGAAGAGAATAAAAAGATTGCCCAAGAGGCAAAAACTGCATTACAAGAAAAAGAACAAAAGTTTGTAAATTTAAAAAATGATTGTGACAAACTTGCAAGCTCAAATTTCTTAACAGAACGAAAACTTAAAGATTTCGAAAATGAAAAAGCAAATATAACAACTCAAATAAAAGTTTATGAAAATAGAAAAAAATTATTAACAGACCTGCAAAATGATTACGAAGGATATGCTTATGCTGTAAAAAAATTGCTTAAAGAAAGTGATAAAAATCCTCAAATTAAATCTAAAATTGTAGGGGTTATTGCTTCTCTTTTAAAAGTTCCGCAAAAATTTGAAACTGCTATTGAAGTGGCTTTGGGTGGTGCAGTGCAAAATATTGTAACTCACAACGAAGATGAAGCAAAAGAATTAATTAAATTTTTGAAAGATAATTCTTTTGGTAGAGCAACCTTTTTACCAATCTCTTCAATGAAAAGACGCGACCTTGATAGTAGAAATATAAAAGAAAAAAATGGAGTTTTTGGAGTTGCAAGCCAATTGATTGATTATGATAAATCAATTGATAATGTTGTTTCAAATCTTTTAGGCTCAACAGTGATAGCAGAAAATCTTCAAGTTGCAGTTTCGCTTGCAAAGGAAACGGGCTATGCTTTTAGAATTGTTACTTTAGATGGCGATATTGTAAACCCTCAAGGCTCTTTGACAGGTGGAAGTAAAAAAACAGAGTCATCAAACATTATGGGTAGAGAAAGAGAAATCGAAACTTTGGGTGATGACATTGTTAAATTAAATATTAGGCTTAAACAAATTTCTAAAGAAATTGAAAAAGTTTTAAATGAAAATGAAAATGCTAAAAATAAATTGACAGAAGAGCAAAACATTATAAAACAACTTGAAATTGAAATTGCCAAAGATAAAGAGAAAATTCAACAATATGAGCAAGGACTTATCGAACTTGCAGACACATTGCAAGTTAATGAAATGGAAAGCAAAACTGTTAAAAACAAACTTTCTCTTATTGATGAAGAACTTTCTAAAGCTGAAAAGATTGAAAGTGCATTATCTGGAAACAAAGAAGACGCTGATGAACTTGTAAAAGAAAAGAAAGAAAGATTTGAAGTTTTAAGAAAAGAAAGAGATCAAATTAACGAAAATATTTTAACAGTTAAAGTCGAAATAGCACAAATAAGAACAAAGATTTCTAGTGCTCAAAATGAAAAACTCCGTCTTGAAAATGAAGAGGGCAGACTGAATTCATTGCTAGTAAGCATTGACGAACAAATAGCAAAAAATGATGAATTTATTTTATCTTGCGAAAATATGATTAAACAAAGACTTGCTTCTGCTCCATCTTCTGCTAAAAAAGAAGAACTTGAATCAAATCTTGCAAAACGAAATCAAATTGAAAGTGATAAGCAAGTATTTAATGATAAAATTAAACAATTAGATTTACAAAAATCTTCATTAATGGACGAACTTACTCGTTTGCATGATAAAAAATTTAGAGAAGAAATGAATCTTTCTAAAGTTGATAGCGAACTTGAAGCAATGCAAGAACGTATTTATGAAGAATATTCATTGACTTACACAACTTGTCAGGAATTAAGAAGAGCGGATTTTGATATTGAGGTTGCTATGCCAGAAATCTCAAAACTCAAAAAATCCATAAATGCTTTAGGTTATGTAAATGTGAATGCAATTGAAGATTGCAAAGTGTTATACGAAAGATATGAAGACTTGAACACACAAGCACAGGACCTTGAGAAAGCACAAGATGATTTAAACAAAATCATAAAAGATCTGTCCGGCATAATGATTGAAAAGTTTAATAATGAACTTAACAGAATAAATGAAAGCTTCAAGCTTACATTCAAAGAACTTTTTGGCGGTGGAACTGCAAAACTTGCTTTGTGTGATGAAGAAGACCCATTGGAATCAGGTGTTGAAATTTTTGCTCAACCTCCAGGCAAAAAAATTCAAAATATGACTTTACTTTCAGGTGGAGAAAAGTCTTTAACTGCTATGGCTGTAATTTTTGCTATTTTAAGAATAAAACCACTTCCTTTTTGCTTATTCGATGAAGTGGAAGCAGCTCTTGATGATTCAAACGTTGAAATTGTAGATAAATATCTTAAAAAATTGTCAAATGAAACTCAATTTATTTTGATTACTCACAAAAAACCAACTATGGAGTATGCAAAAGCATTATTTGGGGTAACAATGGAAGAAAAGGGAGTTTCAAAAATTGTTTCTGTTCAACTTTCTGATGCCATTAGGCATGCACAGGAGAATTAATTATGGGAATTTTTAAAAAAATTGGCAATGCATTGAAGAAAACAAGAGAAGCAATTGCTCGAAAAATTGATGCACTTTTAAGTCATGGAGAGATTGACGATGATTTTTATGATGATTTGACTGATATTTTGATTTCTTGCGATGTAGGTGCTAAAACAAGTATGGAAATTGTTGAAAGTTTACGCCTGCATGCAAGAAAAAATAAAATAAGAACAGCCGAAGAAGTCAAAAATCAATTAAAAACCATTTTAAAAGAAGAATTTGAAAACCTTGAGAAAGTTGAAATTAAATATCCAGCAATCATTACAATAATTGGAGTGAACGGTGTTGGAAAAACAACAACAATTGGAAAAATGGCTAAATATTTCAAAAATCTCAAAAAAGATGTTTTACTTGTTGCGGGTGACACTTTTAGGGCTGCGGCTGCAAATCAATTGAATGAATGGGCAACACGAACAAAAACAAGAATTGTTAAACAAGGCGAAGGTGCAGATGCCGGTGCTGTAGTGTTTGATGGCATTGCAAGTGCAAAAGCAAAAAATACTGACATTGTATTGGTTGATACTGCTGGAAGATTGCACACAAAAACAAATCTTATGGAAGAACTCAAAAAAATTGATAAAATAATTAATAGAGAATACCCAGAAGCACATAAATACACTTTTATTGTTCTAGATGCCACAACTGGTCAAAATGCTTTATCGCAAATTTCTGCATTCAATGAATTTGTTAAAATAGATGGGATTGTTTTAACAAAACTTGACGGAACAGCAAAAGGCGGTGTTGTTGTTGCAATAGAAAAAGATTATGGTGTTCCGGTAGTTTTTGTTGGAGTTGGAGAAGGCGAAGATGATCTTGAAAAATTTGATAGCAACGATTTTATAAATAGTTTAATATAAACCAATTTGTAAATTGTTTGTTTTAAACTAAAACAAAAATAAAAACAGTTTGTAATTTTTCAAACTGTTTTTTTATATAGACAAGCAAAATTCGACATCTTTCTACATATAAAAGAAAAGAACAAAATTTCTTTTGTGTGGGGGAAACATGTTTTTTTATGAAAGTTTATTAACCGTTTTTGGAAAGATTTCCAACTTTACATCATTTGTTGGAACAGTACAAGGCTTTCCAAAGCCTTTATCTAAAGAAGAAGAGCAAAAATTGCTGGAAGCATACGAAAATGGTGATAAAACAGTGCGTGAGAAGTTGATTACGCACAATTTAAGATTGGTTTCGCATATTGCTAAAAAATTCACAGGGGCACTTGAAACTGATGATTTGCTTTCTATAGGTACTATCGGGCTTATAAAGGCGGTTGATTCTTTTAATTCAAAGAAAAATGTTCAACTTGGAACTTATGCTTCAAGATGTATTGAAAACGAAATCCTTATGGCTATAAGAGCATCAAAAAAGCATAACTGCACAATCTCTTATAACACAATTTTGCCAGGAAACACAAAGGGTGATGAAATAGAACTTTTTGAAGTAATCAGTGATACTCATAGTGATGAGGTTTTTGAAGATGTTGAAAGAAGTTGTTTTATAAAAGACATGTATGACATAATAGACAAATATTTGACAGACAGGGAAAAATTAATTATTGAATACAGATTTGGTCTTCACGGAAAAGAGCCTTTAACACAAAAAGATGTAGCTGATATGTTAAACATTTCTCGTTCTTATGTTTCAAGAATAGAAACGAAAGCTATTTCAATAATAAGAAGTAAAATGCCAATTGATGAAAATACATTCTATTAAAAATACAACAAAATATATCATTTTACAAAAAAATCTGGTTTTCTAAAAAAATATTTCAAAAATAAGTTGGAAATTTATTTAAAAAGGTTTTATAATATTTAAAAATATATTTTCATAACTAATAAAAGGAGGTAATATTATGGAAAAAGTAGAATTTTATAAAGTTTTGCAAAAATTAGTGTTGCCTCTTTTTACTGGTTCTGAAATTGATGGCGAAGAAGAATCTTCTCCAAGAGATAATGAAATCGCTTTAGGTAAAAAGAATTCACTTCTTTTAAAGCCTTCAAAACAAGATGACTATAGGCTTATTTTAAAAAGAGGACAAGCTTTTCAACCTTTTGAAATAGCCTTGCTGAAGTCTATTTTAGGGGAAATAGAAACCATTTCTCAATTAAATTTACAAGATGTAAACTATGTAAATACTTTACAATCTCATGCGATTGAAAAGTCTATTTGTGCTAGTTTATGCGAAGATGAAGAAACTGTTTCTGTAATGCTAGGCATTTTAAACGAATTAGAAAAATGGGCCACAAGGACTTATGAGGGCAAGAAAGTTGCTATTTGCGTAATTTTAAATCAACAACTAAATCTAATAGAAAATGAAAACGCAATTTATTACAATGATTTAATGAACAAAGATTTTTTTGCTTTATTAACTGATGGAGAAATATCTGCTATAGAATTTGATAAAAATGGTATTTTGCAAGGCTATAATCAAGTACTTTCTAGAAAAGGCTTACAAGCGTTATCTCCATATAAATATGAATCAATTGCAAAATATTGTAATGACAAAAGAATAGGTATTGTGCTTACATCAAATGGTGATTTTTTAATTTTTAAAAATAGAACTTTGTTATTTGCAAAAAGAAATGGTAAATGGAATGTTTTTTCTCATGATGAAGTTATACAACTTTTGTTAAATAGGGGGAGTTATTCTTTAAAAGATATAAGAAGGTCAATATATTTTACAGCTCTTGACACATCTTTTGCTTATACTGGTGGTTGTCTTGTCTATTTAAATAAAGACATGGTAGAACAAGCATTAACACATATTGATGCTCATGATATAATCATGGAAAATTATTTTGAAACAAAGAAAAAACAAGAACTTGAAGAAGCAAATAAATTATATAATTATCAAAAATTGGCAAGTGTTGAAAAAACCTTTCAAGTGCCTTATTCTATCTTTTTGCAACAGGAAAAATGCTATAAAGCACAAGCTCTTCGAAAAATAATTTCTGGAAAACCTTTCCATGAATTGAGCAGGAAATTAAGGCAGGAACTAGTTAGTATGGATGGTGCAACAATAATAGATAATGATGGAAACATTGTTGCTGTTGGTGCAATCATAAAAATTGAAGCAGGAAGTGAAGGAGGTGGAAGACTTGCCGCCGCATCTACACTTGCAAAATACGGAATAGCCATAAAAATTTCACAAGACGGAAATTTGACAGCATTTTATAGCGATAGAAAAAATGGTAAAATTAAAACTTTATTTACTGTTGGTTAAAAAAAACTTGATTATATAAATCAAGTTTTTTCATTTTTATTTTTCAATTTCTTCATTCTTATTTGTTTGACCTTCTCTTTTTTCTATATATAATTTTTTAATTTTATCAAGATCTTCGCGTTTTGCCTTTTGTTTTACCACTCTTGCCATAAATTGAAACAAATTTTCTTTTTCTCCACTAAATGCTTTAATATTTTCTTGAGTTAAATCATGAAAGTAAACAAGGTCATTAGCAATTTTATCTAAATAAAAATCTTTATTGTATTTAAAGTCGTATTCGTCCAAACAAATCATGTAATCTAAACAATTATTGAAGGTGAATTTGAAATTTTTATTTGATTTTATTGATTTAATTATTTGCTTATCAATTTTATCTACCTTCTGTTGATTCAATTCAAAAGGTTTTGTTGTAACTAAAACAAATTGATTATATACTTTGTCCATATTTACTCCCAATTTTTTTGTGATGAATTGCTTAACTTTGAGTATTTTAAAATATCTTCAATTTCTTCACATTCTCTAACGCTAAAATATTGCCACAAATCTTTTTGTTTTAGTTCTTTTAACAAATAATTTATAATAGAAAAATCCTTATTTTTTAAGCCGTTTATAAATTTTGTTTTATAAAAATTTATATCGCAGTCTTTATCAATTTGTTTTAAAGAAAACATTATGCTTAATATTTCAGTGTTACCTACAAGGTAACCATCAAAAATATAATCTCTCAATTTTTTAGATATATTTTTCAGTTCCGCTTTAGAAACAGAAAAACTTTGCAAAGACTTGTATTCCTTTGTTTGAGATAACAAATTTGTATTAAATTCAACTTTTTTAATTAATTTTATCATATCTTGATATTATCATTATTTGCAAAATTTGTCAATACTTTACTAAAAAATAAAATTATTTAAATTAGTCTTGACTTTTTTTTATAAAAATGTTAATATTTTGCTGTCAGTTATGCAGACAATCGCATCAAAATTGATGAGGAAAGTCCGAGCATCAAGAGAACTGGGTGCAGGCTAACGGCCTGTGAGGGCGACCTTAAGGATAGTGCAACAGAAATAAACCGCCAAGCAATTGGTAAGGATGGAAAGGTGGTGTAAGAGACCACCGGCAAATTAGAGATAATTTGTGCTCTGTAAACCCCACCTGATGCAAGGGAAGGACAACAAAACGCTTGTTCTCTCGTGTCCTTCAATCCGCTTGAGTTTGTAGGCAACTACAAAACTAGATAGATGATTGTCAAATACAGAACTCGGCTTACAGCATAACTGATTATTTGATGGCAAAGCCATCTTTTTTTGTTTATAAGATTATTTTTTGGCAATAATTCTGCTATGAAAAAGAAAGAGTATATAGAAAAATTAACACAGCTAATTTTTAACAAAGTCAAATATCACGCACCAAATTTAAATAATGAAGATATAGATTATCAACTTTTAGATGTGCTTTCTATCGACACCAGTTTGCCAATTTTTATCTTCAAAAAGCCATTAAACAGCATTTTTTATAATGCTTTTAAAAGAGCAAAAAAACAAGCAATTTTTAATTTAATTTTGACTGCAAAACCTCTTGTATCTAAAAGAAAAATCGAAAAATTAGATCATACTTTTGTAATGTTGGTAGATGAAATGGGGCAGTCATTATACAATAATTTAGATGCGTTAAATATAAACTACCCATCTTCAAGTAATTTTAAAATTAAATATAAAAAACCTTTTCTGGCTGTAAACAATAAGGAGATTGATCTTGAGTTTCAACCTTATTTTTTATCAAAAAAGTTTCAAGAAAATGGGGTGGTCATTGATATAAAAGAATTTTTATGTAATGGCAAAAACTTTCTTTTGAGTTTTAGTAATGTTCACAAAAATTGTGAAAAAGTTAAAATCGAGCTTAACTTGCCTTTGCCTAGAGGTTATTATTTTTTTGAAAAGCAATCTAATTGTATAATTATAAAAAATCTAACAAATAGTGATAAAGGGTACTTTAATTATTTTTGTAAAAATGCAAAATTCAAATTTTCAAATGTAGATGGATTAGAGTTTTCTTCATTTGCATGTATAAACTTTGAAGTTGAGCTTTTATTGATGCCAAAAGAGCAGAAAAAGCTTTATTTTAATTTTGGTGATAAAAAATATTGTTTATTTAATAGTTTGGAGATGATAGAATTTTTTAATTTAAGCCAAGAAAAAATGTTTGAAATTTTTGATTTAAAAATAAAAACTAAAGACAGTGATTTTGATTATAATTTCAATCGCTATTTACCCGAAAAAATATGGGAAAACTGGCAAAAAAATGGTCACGATGAAGAAAGTGAAAAAAATTGGTTAAAAATTAGAAATTCTATAATCAAAAAAAATGAAAAAGGAGAACTAATTCAAGAAGATTTTAAAGGATTAAAAGAAGTCTATATGTACCGAAATCAAAGGTGGAAACGCATTTTTATATTAAGAAATGGTGAAAGATACATGTATGCAGATAACACCAAATATTTCAACTTCTTTTTGCTTACAAAAGATATTTTTAAAAAAAATAATGAAATATACTTGTCATTTGACAAATAAGAATGTATAATACATTTGAAATGGAAACAAGAATACCTTTAGCTGAAAGAATGCGTCCTCAATCTTTTGATGAGTTTGTGGGGCAAGAACATATTGTAGGAAAAGATACTTTGCTTTATCGCGCTATAAAATATGGCACGCTGGGAAGTTGTATTTTTTTTGGTCCTCCGGGAACGGGAAAAACAACTCTAGGCAACATTATTGCAAAAACTTTAAGGGCTAATTATGTTAAACTGAATGCAGTTACAAGTGGCGTCAATGATGCTAAAATGGTTATTGAAAGAGCAAAAACTGATAAGGCAATGCTTGGCAAAGACACTTATCTTATTTTAGATGAATGTCACAGATGGAATAAAGCCCAATCTGATTGTGTGCTTGAAGCAATTGAAAATGGAGATATTTACCTTATAGGAACAACAACAGAAAATCCATATACTTCAATGACAAGAGCAATTGTTTCAAGGTGCAGAATTTTTGAATTCAAACCTTTATCATCAACTGACATTGTTAAAGCCTTGAAAAATGCAGTGAAAGATAAAGAAAAGGGGCTTGGCAACTTAAATATAGAAGTTGAAAAAGATGCATATTCTTATTTAGCATTTGCAAGTGCTGGTGACCTTAGAAATGCTTTAAATTCTCTTGAACTTGCAGTTATGACAACACCTGCAAGTCAAGATAAAATTATACATATTA
>CALWTO010000014.1 GCA_944384485.1 uncultured Clostridia bacterium | reverse complement strand
CCACTATAAGTGAAAGAAGTGTTCTTGTTAAAATTTCAACTTTTTTATATTTTAAAGACTTAATCTCTTTTGATAACTTTTTAACATTCATATTATTTTATAAACACAATATCTTTTGGCAGTTCTTTTATTCTTTTTTGGGGTCGTTTTTTAAATAAGGCAATAATTTCAGGCATCACATCAATTGTTGCCTTATACCCTTCATCGATCATATCTTCAAGTCCATCAGTTCTAGTAGATTTAAAACGCTTCGTTTCAGGACCCACAATGACATCTGCATTAACATAACCTCTTACTGCATTACTTTTCATCAAAATCCTGATGGAACAAGTCAGCACATCAAGAAATTTTGAACTTTCTGTACCATAAGTTCTTGATTTGTTTACATCAACAGCAACCACATAATCACATCCGAAAAACTTTGGAATATCTGCTGGAATAGTGTTTTGAAGCCCTCCATCAGCAAGAATCATATTGTTATATTCAACAGGTTGAAATACCCCAGGAACAGCGCAACTTCCTGTTACAGCACTTGCCAAATTTCCTTTTGCAAAACAAACCTCCTTTGTTGATTTTAAATCAACTGATACGGCCGCAAAAGGTATTTTTAAATCTTCTATATTGATATCACCTAAATTTGACTTTAAAACATCTGCAAGTCCATCAAGTTTTGACGTTGTAAAAGGAATAACATTTTTACGAATATCTTTCATTTTTACATTTTTGGCAATATTATACATTTCTTTAAAAGAAAAACCATTTGCATAAAAAGCACCCACCAAACTACCAGCGCTTGTCCCTGCAACAAAATCAAATTTTATACCAAATTCTTCAAATGCTTTTATCGCTCCAAGGTGTGCAAAGCCTCTTGCACCGCCGCCACCAAAAGCAATACCAACTTTTGCCTTTCTTTTACCAAAAATCATACAAACTCCTTATTTTTAGTATATCATTTTAAAGATAAAAAACAAAGCAAAAAAAATGTAAAAAAAAGATATATGATTATAAAAAACCTTGATTTTTAACAAAAATTTTGTTAATATATAAATGTTCAGAAATATGGCCTCATGGTCAAGCGGTTAAGACGCCGCCCTCTCACGGCGGAATCAGGGGTTCGATTCCCCTTGAGGCTACCATAAATAAAAAGCAGATAATTATTTATCTGCTTTATTTTTTAAATTTTTTATTTCTTCTTTTAATTCTTTATTTTCTTTTAACAGATTTTCGTATTCAGATTTTAAAATTTTAACAAAATCTTGATTTTCAACTTCTTGGTTGTTCCTTTTTACACTTAATATAATTAAAGCAAGTATAATTCCAAATGTAACTACACATAATACGCCAAAAATTTCAGTCATAGCAGTAACAGAAAATAGGTTAAAACCACCTATTAAAATTGAGAGAAAAATGTCAAGTATGCAAAGTAAAATATAAGCCACAATTTGAATAGCAAAAAATCTTTTGTTTAATTTTGTTTTGATTGAAATAATAATCATAAAAAATATACTAAAAATTGAAATTATTGCAGTTGCAGTGCAAAAATAGCCCCCATTTTCAAGTAAAGGTGAGCAAAAAATAATGAAAGCAAATAACACAGATAAAAGTAACAGAGCACTACTTACACTTCCAAGGACTTTATCCCTTTTAATTACATTTAATTCATTTATCATAAATGCACTTGCTAATGTTAATGTTGAAAAAATCAACAAAATATGAAGAAGTACCCCTTCAAATACTTTAATTTTGAAAACTGCTAAAATCAATAAAACACATGCTATGCTTAAAGACACAAGTGAACTTATCATTAATCCTTTTTTTGCTCTATCCATTTTTATATCTCCTTAATATATTTTACATTATTTTTTCTAATTATCAAATTAATTATAATAAAAAAACCAAACTTTATCGTTTGGTTTTTATCATTAAGCAATAGTACTATCACCACTTGCAACGTTTATTTCATTGTCTTCAACTACAACTGGCATAACTGAACGATATTTTTTAATACCAGTACCAGCAGGAATAAGTTTACCAATAATAACGTTTTCTTTAAGTCCCATAAGATGATCAACTTTTCCTTTAACAGCAGCATCAGTAAGAGTTCTTGAAGTCTCTTGGAAGGAAGCAGCAGAAAGGAAACTTTCAGTTGAAAGAGAGGCTTTTGTGATACCAAGAAGAATTCTCTTAACTGTAGCAGGAACGCCACCTTCTTGTAAAATTCTTTCATTTTCTTCATCACATTTGTATACATCAACAACTTCACCAGGAAGCAAGTTTGTATCACCAGCAGATTCAACTTTTACTTTTTTAAGCATTTGTCTAATAATGATTTCAACGTGTTTGTCATTAACAGCAACACCTTGACCTCTGTATGTTGCGATAACTTGACTTAACAAGTAATCTTCAAGACCTTTAACACCTTTCATTCTCAAAAGGTCAGCAGGATTGATTGCACCAGCAGTAAGTTGAGTTCCAGGTTCAACTGTTTCACCATTTTTAACAAGCACAACTGCAGGCTTTTTAACTTCGTAATCAACATCGCCTTCTCTTGAAGCAATTGTGAAATAGAAGTATTTTGCATCTTGTTTAATTGTTACTTTACCAGCAACTTCACTAAGCAAACTTTCTCCTTTTGGTTTTCTTGCTTCGAAAATTTCTTCTACACGAGGAAGACCTTGTGTAATATCAAGAGCAGAAGCAACACCACCAGAGTGGAAGGTTCTCATTGTAAGCTGAGTTCCAGGTTCACCAATTGATTGAGCAGCAACAATACCAACTGCTTCACCAACTGTAACAAGATTTTTACCACTTAAATCTCTACCGTAACATTTTGCACAAACACCATGTTTGCATCTGCAAGTAAGATTTGATCTTATTTGAACTTTCTTAATACCTGCTTTTTCAATTTCTTCTGCCTGTTTAAGAGTAATCATCTCATTTGCTTCAACAATTACTTCATTTGTGTTAGGGTTAACAATTTGATCTACTGCAACTCTTCCATAAATTCTTTCAGAAAGTGTTTCTTGAACTGAACCATCGACAACAAGTTCACTTACCCAAACACCTTTTACTTTTTCACCGAGTTCAGCAAAACAGTCTTCTGTTGTAACAACAACATCTTGAGAAATATCAACAAGTCTTCTTGTCAAATAACCAGAGTCTGCAGTTTTAAGCGCTGTATCTGTCAAACCTTTTCTAATACCACGAGCAGACAAGAAATACTCAATTGGAGAAAGCCCACCACGGAATGATGATTTGATAGGAATATCAATTTTTTCACCAGATGCTGTAGTTTTAATACCAACCATACCGCAAACTGAGTTGATTTGGTCTTTAGAACCACGGGCTCCAGACAAGCACATAAGTTTAAATGCATTTTGGTCATCAAGGAAATCAAAAACTTCTTTTTCAATTTTTGATTTAGCCTTTTCCCAAATATCAATGTTAGCTTTAAGCTTTTCATCATTTGTGATAAGACCACGTCTTAAAAGCTTTTCATTTTCAAGAACTTCATTTTCTGCTTCTTTAACAATTTCTTGTTTTGTAGGTGGCTCTTCAATATCGAAAGCATTGACAGTTATTGCACTCAATGTTGAATATTTATAACCCATATTTTTAATTTTATCAACTAAAACGGAACAACCTGTAGTTCCTAAAACATCATAAGCTCTTGCTAAAATTTTACCCAAATCTTTCTTGAACATAGTTCTATTGAATTCAAGTTCACAGTAATTTTCTTCTTTGGTTCTATCTACAAAACCAAGATTTTGTGGAATTTCAGCATTGAACAACAATCTTCCTACTGAAGTGTCAACAACTTTTGAATATTCTTTTCCATCAACAACAGCTTTTAATCTAACCTTAACAGGTGCTTGCAAATGAACATTTCCTGTTTGGTATGCAATTATTGCTTCATCTTTAGAAGAGAAAATTGAGCCTTCACCTTTTGCTCCAGGTTTAAGCATAGTCATATAAGCACAGCCAAGAACGATATCTTGAGATGGAGAAACAATAGGTTCCCCGTCAGAAAGTTTTAAAAGGTTGTTAGAAGCAAGCATCAAAGTTCTAGCTTCTGTTCTTGCATCAATAGACAATGGAACATGCACAGCCATTTGGTCACCATCGAAGTCGGCATTGAACGCTGCACAAACAGATGGATGCAATTTGATGGCTCTACCTTCAACCAAAACAGGTTCAAAAGCTTGAACTGAAAGTCTGTGAAGTGTAGGAGCACGATTCAAGAATACTGGATGGTCTTTAATAACATCAGCAAGTATATCCCAAACAACTGGTTTTTCCTTGTCAATCATTCTCTTTGCAGATTTAATATTATGTGATTTATTTAAAGAAACAAGTTTGTGAATAATGAAAGGTTTGAAAAGTTCGAGAGCCATTTCTTTTGGAAGACCGCATTGGTACATATTAAGTTCTGGACCAACGACAATAACTGAACGACCTGAATAGTCAACTCTTTTACCAAGCAAGTTTAAACGGAATCTTCCTTGTTTACCGCCAAGCATTGCAGTCAAAGATTTTAAATCTCTTTGTTTAGAAGATTGAACAGCCTTTCCCCTTTTACCATTGTCAATAAGGTTATCAACTGCTTCTTGAAGCATACGTTTTTCATTTCTGATAATAACATCAGGAGCTCCAAGTTCAACAAGTTTTTTAAGACGATTGTTTCTGTTAATAACTCTTCTATATAAATCGTTCAAGTCACTTGTAGCATATCTACCACCATCAAGTGGAACCATAGGACGAAGGTCTGGTGGAAGAACTGGAATAACATCAAGAACCATCCATGTAGGATTGTTTCCACTCTTTATAAAAGATTCAATAACATCAAGTTTTTTCATAGCCTTGATTTTTCTTTGACCTTTTAGTGTTAAAAGAGCTTCTTTAAGAGCCTTAGATTCTTTATAAAGATCAACTTCACTTAAAAGTTTTTTAATGGCTTCGGCACCCATACCTACAACAAAAGCATCACTGCCATATTTTTCACAAGCATCTCTATATTCTTTATCAGAAATAACTTGTTTGTAAACAAAATCAGTGTTTTTAGGATCAAGAACTACATAACCAACATAATAAACAACTTGTTCAAGAGCTTTTGGTGTCATTTCGAGAATTGTTCCAATTTTAGATGGAATATTTCTAAAGAACCAAATATGAGTACAAGGAGCAGCAAGTTCAATGTGTCCCATTCTTTCACGACGAACTTTTGCTCTTGTAACTTCAACTCCACATTTGTCACAAATTACGCCCTTGTAACGAACTCTTTTATATTTACCACAGTGACATTCCCAGTCTTTTCTAGGTCCAAATATTTTTTCACAGAAAAGACCATCTTTTTCAGGCTTTTGAGTTCTATAATTTATTGTTTCAGGCTTGGTTACTTCACCATGAGACCATTCACGAATTTTCTCTGGTGAAGCAATACCAATTTGTATGGAATCAAAATTGTTAAGTTCAAACATAACTAATCCCCTTTTTTATTATTCATCAAAGTCGCCAAAATCATCAAATAAATCAAGGCTATCCAAAGAATCATTTTTTGTACTTTCTTCAAAGACTTCTTGAAGTTCGCTGTCGCTTTGTTCTTCTTTATTTTCTGGAAGGACATCATCAAAATCAAGAATTTCTCTATTCAAATCTTTTTCAGTATCTTGAGCAAGAGTTGGACCATCTTGTTCGTCTTGACTAAGTTCAGCAAGAGATATTTCTTTATTGCCTTCAGTCAAAATCTTAATGTCAAGACCAAGAGCTTGCAATTCTTTTACAAGAACTTTGAAAGATTCTGGAATTCCAGGTTCAGCAATAGGCAAACCTTTAATGATAGATTCATAAGTTTTAAGTCTTCCGTTAAGGTCATCAGACTTAACAGTAAGCATTTCTTGAAGAACATGGCTTGCTCCGTATGCTTCAAGAGCCCAAACTTCCATTTCACCAAATCTTTGTCCACCAAACAATGCTTTACCACCAAGAGGTTGTTGAGTAATAAGAGCATAAGGTCCGATAGAACGAGCGTGAATTTTGGAATCAACCATGTGTTCAAGTTTAAGCATATATTTTGTTCCAACAGTAGAAAGGTTATCAAAAGGTTCACCTGTTCTACCATCGTAAAGTTGAACTTTTGCATCAGGTCTAAAGTTGTTGTCAACAAGCATTTGTCTGATTTGGTCAGCTGTTGCTCCATCAAAAGCAGGAGTTGCAACTTTCATTCCCAAAGTGCCTGCAACAAGTCCCATGTGAACTTCCAAAACTTGTCCAATATTAAGACGAGAAGGAACACCGATTGGGTTTAAAACCAAATCAAGTGGACGACCATTAGCCATATAAGGCATATCAGCCTCTGGAAGAACAATAGAAACAACACCTTTGTTACCGTGACGTCCGGCCATTTTGTCACCAACAGAAATTTTTCTCTTTTGAGCGACAGTAACTTTAACCATCATAGTAACGCCAGGTTCAAGTTCGTCTTTGTTTTTCTTAGAGAAAACTTGAACGTCTACAACGACACCACCTTTACCATGTTGAACACGGAGTGAAGTATCTCTAACTTCTCTTGCTTTATCACCAAATATAGCACGTAAAAGTCTTTCTTCTGGAGTAAGTTCAGTCTCCCCTTTTGGAGTAACTTTACCAACCAAAATATCGTTAGGATGAACTTCAGCACCAATTCTAATGATACCATTTTCATCAAGATCTTTAAGAGCATCTTCACCAAGATTTGGGATATCTCTTGTAATGATTTCATCACCAAGTTTTGTTGTTCTGCATTTAATTTCTTGATCAAACAAAGTTATAGAAGTATAAACATCATCTTTAACAAGTCTTTCGCTTACTAAAATAGCATCCTCGAAGTTTTGACCTTCCCAGTTAAGGTAGCCAATCAACACGTTTTTACCAACGGCAAGTTCACCATGGTCTGTTGAATAACCATCTGTTAAGACATCATCCTTCTTAACTTTTTCACCCTTAACAACACAAGGTCTTTGGTTAAAGCATACATCATCATTTGCTTTTGAGAATTTTGTCAATGTGTAGATATCTTCATCACCATTTTCAGTGCACACACGAATTTCATCGGCAGATACATAACTTACAACACCATCTCTTTTTGCAAGATGAATGCAACCACAATCATGAGCAGCTTTTGCTTCCATTCCTGTTCCAACGATAGGTGCTTCTGGTCTAAGAAGAGGAACTGCCTGTTTCTGCATGTTTGCAGCCATAAGTGCACGATTAGTTTCATCTCCGTTAACAAAAGGAATCAAACTTGTAGCAACTGAAATGACTTGTCTTGGAGATACATCAACATAATCAACAAGAGAAGCAGGAACTTCCAATATACTAGCACCATGACGGCATTTAATTCTTTTATTTATGAAATGACCTTCTTCATCAAGAGGTTCGATTGCTTGAGCGATATAGCTTTCATTTTCTACATCTGCCATTTTGTATTCAACTTTGTCTGTAACTACACCTCTTTCTTTATCAACAACTCTGTAAGGAGTTTCAAGGAAGCCATATTCATTGATTCTTGCGTAAGTTGCAAGAGTATTGATAAGACCAATTGATTGACCTTCAGGTGTTTCAATAGGACAAATTCTTCCATAATGTGTGTAGTGAATATCACGAATTTCAGGGTCAGCTCTTTCCTTTTTAATACCTCCAGGTCCAATAGCAGAAACTCTTCGTTTTTGAGTTATACCAGAAAGAGGATTCTTTTGATCCATAATTTGAGAAAGTTGTGATTGAGAGAAGAAATCACGAAGAGCTTTATTAACAGCTTTTGGATTCATAATTTGAGAAGGTGTAACTTCAACAAACTCTCTTCCTTGCAAAGTTTCTTTAATGTTTGTAGCAAGTTTAGTAACCCCTGCTCTGAATGCGTTTGAAGTAAGTTCTCCAACAGTTGCAACTCTCTTGTTAGAAAGGTGTTCAATCTTGTCAAGAGTTCCAATACCCTCAAGAACATCGAGATAGCAAGAAATTGTTGCCAAGATATCATCCATTGTAAGAGTAGTGATAATCAATTCTTTAGTAGAATTTTTGATTGCTTCAATTCTCTTTTCTTTAGTTTTGTTTTCTTTCAAAATTTGTGAAAGAACAGGATAATAAACATCTTCATTTATACCAAGTTCTTCTTGTTTGCAAGGGAAAACTTCGCTCAAAGTAACTCTATTGTTACCACGCATTAAATGTTTTTTATCAGCAAGTTGTACCCAAACTTCATTTACACCAGCATTTTGAACTTTTTTAGCACTTTCTACAGTAAATTCTTCACCTTTTTTAACTAAAAGTTCTCCATCTACAACAATATCATCTGCACTAACAAGTCCAGGCAATCTTTCTTTCAATGCAAGACGTTTGTTAAATTTATATCTACCAACTCTTGTTAAGTTGTAGTAAGCATCTGTGAAGAAAGAAGCGTTGATGAAACTTCTTGTGCTTTCTGCAGAAGGAACATCAGAAGGTCTAGTTTTTCTTGAAAATTCAATTAAACATTCTTCTTGGGTTGTTTGAGGTTCTTTGTCAATAACATTTTTTACATATCTGTTATTGCCAAACAATTTTAAAATTTCTTCATTTGAGAAACCAAAACATTTAAGGAAAACGCCCAAAGAAAGTTTATTTTTTCTTTCAAGCATAATCTTTAAAGATTCGTTTGCACCTTGAACAACTTCAATCCAAGTTCCGTGAACAGGAATCATTTGTGCTTTTAAAGAACTGTTATCTTCTTTTTCTCTTTTTAAATAAACACTTGGTGCTCTAACGATTTGGTTTATAACAACTCTTTCAATTCCGTTAAAAACGAATGACCCTTGTTCAGTCATCATAGGCACATCGCCCATAAATACTTCTTGCTCAACGGCTTGACCTGTTTCTTCAACAACAAATCTAGCCTTGATTTTAAGTGGAGAAGAATAGGTCGTTCCACGACGCTTGCATTCGTTAATATCGTATTTAGGTTCAGCAAAAGGTAAAATTTCAGTAATATAAAGTTTTGCTTTTCCAGAATAATCTGTTAATGGAAAAAATTCATCAAGAACTTGCTTAATGCCTTTTTCAAGAAAATCCTTATAAGAATTTTTTTGAATTTCAAGTAATGGTGGGACTTCTACATATTCTTTACAATGTCCAAATGTATATCTTTCAGTTTTTCCAGACTTTACTTTCTTAATTTCTAATGACATTTGCTTAACTCCTTAAATTTCAAGCGGTGCAAAAACAACGAAAAAAAGACACTATGGCAGCAAAAAAGCCATAAAATGCCCATTTTTTCAGTTTAAAAATTAAAAAATCTCTTCACAGCGCTTTTATAGTTGAAAAAATTATACCATTCTTAATATAAAAAGTCAACATATTTTTTAAAAAAAATACAAAATAATATAAATATTATCCAAATATTTTCCCCTTTAAAATAAAAATATTGTCAATTTTTTCAATAAAACTACCTTAATTGTCGATATAAATCCTGTGACAAAAAATTTAACATCATAATAAGAATAAAAGATTAAACAAAAATCATAAAAACCAACAAAAAAAGAGTGGTAACCACTCTTTTTTTAAATCCAATAAAGATTATTTTCAAAAATCAAAATTCTAAAATCACTATTTGGCATAAAATCTTCTGTAGAAGGATTTACTCCAGTCCAAATGTTATCGCTATCAGTAAACACAATATTTTTTAAACTGTCAACTGAAATTTGTACACCTGTACCAGTAGCGTTTTGATAAGAACTTTTTCCGTAATTGTTAATTGAGCAATACTCGCTCACTCCATCTGCTCCCGCAATCGCAAAATTGCTTGAAACAGAAACAAATTGATTTACGATGCCTAATTGAGAGCCTCCATTTGCCCCATAATAATAGACGTTGACTATATTTTTTTCATCCTCCCTTTGATTGTAGAAATTAACATTGCTTCCCGCTTCAGTTTCTGATGGTAAGGTTAATCCATTAAAATCTTTAAACGAATCTATACTATTTAAATCTTTTAAAATCAAATTTAATTTTGAAGATGTATAACAATTTGTTAATTTTACATTTGAAGTATTTACACCAATTAATCCACCTATGTATGCCTTTGGCTTGTTAAGTGCATTTTGCGTGTCAATAGTCAAATCTCCTTGGCAATAAGAATTTGTTATTTCAACATTAGGAGTTGGATTTGATTCTACATTTCCAACAATGCCACCAAGTATTGCAATTTCTCTTTGTCCTGTAACTTTTAAATTGCTCTTTATTGCTATTTGATCTAATCTAACTGCCGATGCAACATTTCCAATTGCACCACCAAGCCTACTTGCAGAAATAATTTCTCCATCCATTACACATTTAGACAATCTAGAAACTGTTGCTCCAGCATTTGTTGCCATTCCGACAATTCCACCAACATTTTCAATGGTTGAATAAATTGAAGAAATACCAACCTTTTTTGCACCTATTTCAAATGACTGTTGCATAACAGCATTTTCTATTAGTCCACCTGAAATAACACCTGCAATACCACCAACAGCCGTAGGTATTTGATCTATTGAGAATATTTTTTGGAAAGAATTTCCATTGCTATAAACAACAACATTGTACAAATTCCCCACCACTTCTCCAATAGCGATACCACCATATCTATATGCTTTTATTTGAGTATCACTAGCAGGGAAAATTTTGATATTGTTAACATTGCCACCTTTGCCAATACCACCAACAGCAAGCCCTACTCTGTCGCCACGAACAGTGTTTATTTCTTCTACAATTATTTCATTTGCATAACCAGAACCTAAATAGCCAAATGCTCCTCCAGCGTAAGAAACGGCTTGGTTATTACTGTTTTCTTTGTATGTTTGATCCTCTGTTGGCGAATAATTTGAAACAACGCTAATATTTGAATAAATGTTTTTGATTATAAATTGCCCCTGTGCTCTACCTGCAACACCACCAACAAAGTTTGTTCCTGTAACAGCAACATCAGTATCTGTTAAAACATTGATGTTGTAAAGTTGTCCATAGTTTACATAACCGACAACACCACCGACAGAAGAAGCATTTGGGAATGTTACACTAGCTGGAGAAAGAGTTAAATTTTTGATAACACCATATTTCGCTGAAGATATTCCAAGTTGAGCAAATAGCCCAGCATTTTCAAGATTTGAATTTGATTGCAAAACAATAGCACTTATTTCCATACCATTGCCTTCAAATATTCCGGTATAAACAGTATTGTAAATTTGAGAATTTTGCGTATAAGAATTGTAATCAATATCACTTATCAATCTGTAATTTTCGCTATTTAAATTTGAACTCGAATTACTGTTTTCCAAAATCAAACTTTCCATAGTTTGAGCGTCATATATAAGATAAGGATTATAGATTGAGCCTCTTGTTGCAAAACTTGTTGCATCTGTTGAAGTGTCATCTTGATAATTGTAAACAATATCTCCATTTTCTACATTTTCTTCAGCATTGATAAAATTACGCACAGACAAAACATCAATATTTGGAGCAGATAATTCAAGTCTTCCTTTAGGTAATGTTTTATATTCTTTTTCATAGACTGTGTTATACTGAACACCTAGACCATTGTCGTTATCTACTGAATCAATTTCACTTGTCGCAGAAAATTTTACATAATTGCTATTGTTTTCTCCACTTGTTGAGAAGAACCAAACAGCACCAGTGCTAACAACATTACTATAAGCATAAGCCTCAAAATTTTCAAGGTTTGCAAAATCATCAACACTTAACTTCTCAACACCTTCAAAAACAACTGTATTTAAATCTATGTTGATGTTTTCTTCTTCATCAGATAAATAATAGCAATTTTCAAAAACACCTTCACCACTATTATCACCTTGATTTTCATCAGCATCATCAATTGCATTATTTCTCATTGCAAAGCCAGCTGCTGCAATAGTATTATTTTGAAGAACACTTAAAGAGAAACAATTCTTTATTGTATTCGTATTAATATAAGCAAAGCCAGCCATATTTGCATTTTTTGCAAGATAAATATCTGAATAACAATCTTGAATTAAACCATCATTGTCATAAACAAAACCTGCTGAATAATTTGGAGATGAAAGATAACTTTCTTTATTTTGAGAATAAAGACTTTGAGATGATATACCTGAAGTAACATAGCTTGTAATTATTTGACCATTTTCCAAGTTTTTATTTACAAGCCCTGCAACATGGTAAGATTCACCAAGTTGATTTCCACTTGACAGTAAAATTCCATCCTCAAAGTAACTTGCCGCAATTTTACCGCTATTGACACCAACAAGGCCAGCAATATTGAAAGAACCTGTTACATTGATTGAAGTAGAACAATTTGTAATATAGCCGTTATTTTCACCAACAAGGCCACCAAAGTAAGTCGCTTCTATTCCAGCAAGAGGGCTTTCAATAGTAAAGAATGTATTTGTTGGAGTGGAAATTTTACAGTTTGTTATAATTCCGCTGTTGCTTGCGACCAAAATTCCAACCCTGTTATTAGCATTTGTAGTTTTGAAAATAACTCCAAATTCAGCGCTTGATGTTTGATAAGAAGAAAGAAGTTTTATATTTAAATTTTTTATTATGCTCTCACTTGCTAAAGATGAGAAAATAGCCAAATCGCTGGAAGAACCAAAATCATAAGTTCCATCAAGGACGATAGAATGTCCATTTCCATCTAGCGATGCAAAGTTTCCAACCATTGGCATATATTGGTCATTAACTTCATCACTATTTTCAACATATTCCTTTGATGGAAGTACGATATCGTTTAAAAGAATGTAATACCCATCAACTTTCATATTTAAGAAATCTTGATAATTGAAGATAGGAATTGGGGTTTCTTCGCTACTTGAAACATAAACATCAAATCGAATTTCAGTAGCAAATGTATTTGCTCCTTCTTTATTATCAACTGCAACATAACCTGTGTTGTCTTCATTCAATTCATAATAGCCTTGATAAGTAATATAATACAAATTTGCTTGTGGATCATTTATTCTTACAGGAACAAAAGCAAAGTTGTCATAATTAAAGTAATAATTGCTTTCTCCACTATTCAATGTATAAGAATATTTAGCCTCACCTACTCCTGCTTCTGGCACTGTTTGTCCTGGTTTTATGTTGCTTGTATATTTCCAATTGCCCTTTTGATTTAAACTTTCTACAAAACTTTCTACTAAATCTACAACAGATTGATTTGAACTATCATATTCAATATAGTCTTTTATATCAACTTTAATTGATTTGCTTGTTCCAATAGGCATTGTTATAACACCATCATCCATACCATTTACAATGTCAGGATTTTCATCTGTAGTTAAATTAGAATTAACAACATAATTCATTATAATAAGGTCAATAACATTATCTGCGGTAATTTCGTTTTCTCCATCCATTCTTGATGCATGAACTTCAATAGACGCTATTGAACTACTTACAATATTTCTGTTGTCTATTTGAATGTAATATTCTCCATCAACTTTTTCAAGAGTAACAAGATTTTGATTATCTTTAACAATCAATTCAATATTATCGTCGCTAAAGCCATACGAATTAACATTGATTTTGTATCTCAACCCTCTAGCAACACGATATGTATCATATTCAAATCCAATTTCTTTGTCTTTTCCATCAATTGAAAGAGAAACACTTTCTTTCAATTTTAGCGTTAAGTCAATAGATGAAGATTTTACAACATTTCCATCTTTATAAACTCTTATTATAAATCTTGAAACAGAGCCATCTACTATACCTGAATTTCCAATTTCGTACTTAAAGTAAACAACACCTGAATAATCTTTATAAGAAGTAGAATCATTGTAAACTTTTAAAATTTCATCTTTTGTAATCAAAAGCCCTTTACTTGTAGCAGAACCACTAATTACTCCAGATTCAAACAATGTTTTTCCACTTTCAACATTTTCTTTTCTTGCCGCAAGTTCAAAGACTGCATTACCATTTCCAGATTGATAATTTTGTTCATCATTTTCTATTACAATGTAATCAAAATCACTATCTTCAGGTGACAAAGTCACAGCAAGAAGAGAACTGCTACCAGGGTATGCAAATTCACTTGAATTTCCAATATTTTCTTTCATGTCAGCAAAGCCGTTATAGTTATCAATAACAATATTTTGTAATGGCAGATTTTCCAAATTTAAATTCATTGTTGTGTAAACTGCAGAATTTGTTTTTGCAATAAATACAATTTTATATTGACCATAAATATTATTCTGGAACCTATTTTTATAAGCTTCACTTTCTTTATTAACACTTATTTTTAAAGAATATTTATACTCTTTAATTAATTCATTGCTATCGTAATTTTCATTTAAAGATATAGAAATGTTAAACAATTCATCTTCACTATCTGCTTCTTGAATAATTTGATTATTATAAGTGATATAATAATCAACACCTTCAACTGTTGCATCAGCAGAAGAACGCATTATGATCGTTTCGCTTGCTTCAGTAGTTGTTGAAATAGTCAAATTGTCATAAGTACTTAAACCAATTGATTCCGCACCTTTTGAATAACTCACATTCACAGAAGTAAGCATTTTATTTACTTCTACTTTATATTCAGTTCCATTATAAGAACTTTTTAATATTGGAGTTATTTTTAAATTATATTGAGAATTATTTGCATCAGTTTGCTTTTTTGTGATTATTACAGTTTGACCTGAAATGGATTTAATAAATTGTTCTTCATTAATTTCAACATCCGCTGTGATGCTAGAGTTTTGATCAAGATTAAATTGATAGTTGTTTATCACAGCGTTCCCAAATGAATCAACAATAAATGTCTGCCCTGTTCCATTGTCTTTTGATTCAAATTTATAATTAGGTCTAACATACAAAACTGCTGTATCGTTTGCAAACATATAAATTGTGGCTTGATTAAGAGGAGTAGATGATGTTGACAAATCTGAATAAACAATAGAAATATTTTTATCAGGATTGAAATAATTTGTAACATAAATATAGAAAGAAATTCCCTGATTTACATTTAAAAGACTATCCCCTACAATTCTAGCCCAACCTGTACCTTTTATAGTAATTTTGCCATTTGCGTCAATTTTTAAAATATCAGTATTCTGCGATTTTAGTAATAGATCGCTTTGCGTAACAAAAGGATATAATTCATCGCCAACATTTAAACTATTATAGTTTTCATTTAACAATTCTTGTGCTTGAGCTAGTCCGACTTCACTTTCACTTGAACTTGACAAAGCATTAAAGAAATAAGCATAAAAAGCCAAGTTGCCATTTTGAGAACTTAATGCGTTAATAATATTTCTCTCTGCATCTTTAATATTTCCAGTTACACTTAAGTCCTCTGTTTGCCCTTTATTTGCAAAAATGTATTGTTCAACTATTGTACCTTGATTAACTACTACCGCTTCACCATAATAAATAGAAGAATTATTTGGAGTTATTGTAATCGGCTGATTGTCCTCACCTATTTTAACAACTTCCCTTGATAGATAGGTAATAAAATAGTTCTCATCTTTGCCCACTTTGAAAGTATCTACCAAAACACCTTGAACACCAAAGGCAAGTCTATTTAAAATCGTTCCTTGTTTACCAGTCGCTCCAAAGATACTGTTTTCAGTTGCAGAATTGATTACAAGCATAGAAGAATTTTCACTTGTTTTCCCATCATCAACGGCTTGCATGAAGAATATTGGCTCTACAACTGAATTGTTTGAAGTAGAAATGTTTCCAGAAATCAAACCAGCATTACTACTTTCTGATAATGCACGGACAAAAGTTCTTGACGATATACCTAAAAAGCTACTGTTTGCTCCCACTTCAACTTTTCCTGCAACGCCGCCAACATAACTCATTCCTTCCACTTCACCACCAACAAGTATACCTTTTCCCGCAAAATATGAAGTAGTTGTATAGGTATTTTCACTTGATTGATAAGCCACAAAAACATTATCATTATTTGTTATTACATAGCCTGCAATTGCCCCTACATAATCTTTTGACACCGAATCTGTTTCCCCATCTTCTAATGGCAAAAGTTGAGTTCTAATCAATGAATATGCCATATAATTTGAATAACCATAAATTGTTTTTCCATCTATCTTTTTAATACTTCCTTCGCTGTAACCTGTTATACCACCAGCATAAGTATTAAAATATTGATAAGATATATTTAAAAAGTCATTCATAAACAACATATAATCATAAAGTTTATATATGTTTTCATCAATTTCAGTAAAGTCTTGAATTATTTCTCCGCTATTTTTTCCGACCAATCCACCAATATAGGCATTGTTAGAAGTTGCTTGTTCTCCACTTGAAAAACTTGAACCTTGCAATGTGATATTTGAAGAATTTATGTTAACTGAAACATTTTTAAGCGTTCCATAATTTTCTCCGGCAACTATACCAATATAAGCATTTGTATCAGCATTAATTGCAAGATTAAAACTTCCTTCAAAAATTAAATTTTCAATAACGGCATTTTTCCCAAGTTTACTAAAAAGCCCAGCATAGACATAATTTTCTGCAACTTCCATTGAAGAAACATTAATCCCAACAATTTTCGAATAACTTTTTGTACCTGAAATAGTTCCGTTAAACTCTCCAAGAGGCAATTCGTTAGTTATAGAAGAAACGTCTATAGTTGTAATAACTTGGTAATGAGCATTTAGATTGTCACTAATTTTTAAAATGTCTTCAGTGCTATCCAAAATAAAAGGATTATACTCTGTTCCGTTTTCAAAAATGATGTTTAATGTTATAACTTTTCCACTATATTGATCCAATAAATAGCCTGTATCATCATACCAATCTTCTGCTGCAATTGTCAGAACAGGATTAAATTCTTTTAAATTTGCAGAAGCGTTAAGGAAATCTTCATTTAAAGTCATAACTATATTAACGACGCTACCATTTATTTCAACATCAATATTTTCATAACTTCCATCTGCTTGTTTTTCACCAAAAATTCTATAAGTTTTGTTATTTTCTACAAATGAATCACCTGTAAGATTTATTTTAACATTTTTATTTATTGCTGAATTTTGTAAAACTCTAAAATTAAATTTTTGAGTTGTATCCATTGTTGAGAAAGAAAGATAACTTACAGGAGTTAATGGAGAAAGGCTTTCTACAATGTCATATTTTAAAATAGAAACATTTACTGTATAAGAACGAGCACTTATTCCAAATTGTTCAATATTTGCGACAAGTATAAAATTGGCATATGCATCTTTTGTTAAAGTTAAAGTTAAAGAACTTGCATCAAAATTTGCAATAACTATACCACTTGAATCAGCAATTTGATATAAAGATTGCCCTTCGCCTTGAATGTACATTCTTCCATCACTTACAAGCATATCGTTTAGATAAACATTATAACCACCAGGCACAGTCCAATAAATATAACTAGAATTAAATGAAGAATATTCAAATTCTCCAGTTGCTGGATTTTTAAATAAATATGGTGCAACGGACTCACTATATTGAGAAGCAGTTATTTCAAGTTGAGCTTGTCTTTTTGAAATAGAATTTGCATTGCTGTCATAAACATAAACATATCTTGCCGATGTTCCACTAGAATAAGATTCATTTTGTCCATCTCTTAATTTATAAACATTCAATTCTTTAATATATTCATAAACAACAATATCTATTGTAAACTGAATTTCGTAATTTGAAATTACAAAATCATCAACTCTTTTACCTATAACGTTTAATACAAGTTTGGTTGTTCCTGTTTTTGCTAAAACAACGTCGAATTCAAAACCATTTTGATTAGAAATACTAATTATGGAATTATCGTTTATATTAATTTCTAAATCATTGATAGCATTAGAATTGTTTGTCCCATTTGATAAAATATTTAAATCAAAACTATTATTTGAGCCGACATTCTCACTATTATATCTCGCATATATGGTGGCGCTTGCTTCATTGAAATCAACAATTTCCATATTTGCATTTTTGTTTGTTGTCGAGATAGAAGGATAATTTAAAGCATCAACCACTTCTACGCTGACAGAAATTGCACTTCCATTTGGTAAAGTTATTGAATAAATTGCAATTCCGGTACTTAAAGTTTTAAATCCAAAATTTAAATAATATTTTTCGCCTATTTTTTGACAAACCTCTTCATACTTTACAAACTCGACTATATTGTTTCCCGAGCTTAAAACAACATTAAAATCTTCAAAAAGTGCATCCGTGTAAATTTGATTTGAAAAATCTATTATTTCACCATCGCTACTTAATGTAAGACCAATATTTTTGGTTTTAAAGTTTTGATTTTCAAAATCTATATTTGTTGGTCCTTCCAAAATTTTATAATTAAAATTACTTATAAGCTCTTCCCCTTCAATCAAAATGTCATATAACACTTTGATTTGCAAAGCGGAATTTTCAGAAACAGTAGCTCCCTCCTCACCTTTAAACTCAACATAGTTTTTAAGGTTGCTCACAACTACAGTATCTCCTGAATGATATACAACACCGTTGTATCGAACTTGTAATCCACAACCTTCCGGTAAAACAATTTGCAAAGATGAGAAATTGCAACCTATAGGCGAAACAGCAAAATAAAATCTTTGCCAGCCCAAGTCGTTAGAAAAATAATGATTATAAAAAACAAAAGTTTTACTATCAACTAAAATATTTGAAAAATTGCTGCTACTAATCCAAATTTGGTTTGGTTTTGATTTTATTGAAACAGGTATTTCGATACTTGCACAGACATTTTGATTTGAAGAACTCTCAAATCCATCATAGAACAGACTAAATTTAATAACAAAATCTTGCACGTCTGTTGACTTAGTAGAAAGGTCTATAACATAATTTACACCACCAGCAACTTTGACAGTTTGATAAGTAAAATTGCATACATTCTCAACAGAACTTTCCACTTTATAGTTAAGTAATTCATTATCTATAGGAACAAAAATTGATATTATTGCATTTTTAAAGTCCGCATAATACCCTATCTTTCCTTCGTTATCAAGATTTTTTGTATATTCAGGAACAAGGGTTATTTTATTGCTATCAAATTGTTCATCAAAATAAACTTCTTCTTCAGCCCCTGCTTGAGGATTGTTTTGATCAAAAATAGCATAACCATATTCCATTACAAAAGATTCTTTATCTAAATCTTTTAAAACGACAAATTCCCTTTGCGTAAATATATCCTCATTGCTATTTGGATTTTCATAATTTGCAATAAAAGTAAATTTATCTCCAACTGAAACTTGAGAAGCACTATTTAAAATGTATTGACCATCATTGTTTTTAGAAACAGCAATAAAAGAATATTTTATATTCCCAGCATGGCTTAAATCATATTGCCCTTGCGATAGTGAATATTCATTGCCTTCTTCGTCGCTAAAAATTAAATAACTTTTTTCATTTTGATTTATAAGTTTAATCGACACAAATTTATTAAAAAAATTTCTTTGACTGTTTGAGTTTACACTAGAAACATCATCTAAAGTCAAATCATTTCCTTCTGCATTAAATCCATAAAAATAAAAATCCAAGTGTTTTTCGTTTACTTTGTCACCAAAAACAAAATCGCTATTTTTTATTGTTAAATCATCACTTGTAGAAACATAAAGATTGTTCTCGTTTGCCTCTAAAAAGGAAGAATATTCCGTAACAAAAATGCTAACATTGCAAGTTTTTAATCCCTCTTTTGTCTTTACCGCCATCACAGTTGATCCCGCTTCAACGCCGGTAACTCTTACATTAATTTGATCTACACTTGAAGAAATAATTTCCACTTTCGCAATGCCTGCAGGTGAAAATTCAAACACAAGTTCATTGCTCATATTTTCGGGCATATTGTTTATTGTGAAAGTCAAATCAACACTTTCATCAACTTGTAATTCAACTGCGGAATTAGAAACTGAAAGTGAAACATTGCTAAAATCATCTTTACCACATGCAACGAAAAAGAGGCTTGTTAACACCATTAACAAACTAAATGCGAACAAACTAAATTTCTTTATGTTTATCATAGCGCAACCTTGCCCCTTTTATTTGATTATCTCTTATCTTTTCTTTTTATCTTCGTACATATTTTCAACATAATCAAGAGCTCTGATTTGTACCATTGTTCTTGAAGTTGGAGAAGTTATAACAAAAGCTTGTCCTCTTTGAGCAGTAACAATTGAGTTCTGCTCCTCTTTATTTATACCTCCAGAGTTTTTGTAAAGTTCTATAAGGTCGTTTACATCGTTTGGAGAAAGAGAGAAAATAATTGAATATTGACAAGCATTTATGACAGCCGTAGACTGTCTTTTGATTTCTTCAGAACCAACGAAGTCGTTAATATTTTGTGTAATAACAATTTGCATACCACCATATTTACGAATTCTCTTTGCCATAGCAGTCATGAAGTTTAATGCGATAGGATATTTAGGGTTAATAAATGTGTGAGCTTCATCAACTGCAATAATGATTTTTCTGTTGGTATTATGTAAAGTGTTGTAATCCTTATTATTGATGATTTCATTTTCAAGATACTTAAATACTAAAAGCATTTGAGCATTTGTAAGCATATCATTGTTTCCAGCAATAAGAGATTGGAAATTGAAACAAACAAAATTTTCATTTGTTTCAATAGAAGTTGGTCCATTCCAAAGGTTAGAGTTTCTGCCTCCCTTTGCAAACTTTCTTATGTAAGCCTCAACGATTCTTAAATTTTTAGAATAAAACTCATTTGTTGAAGTTTCCAATTTTTCTTTAACCAAGTTATATAAATCATCAAAAATAGGATAATCGGTTGGTTTTAATTTTTTAAGATCCGTGTTTTCATCAATTTTTTTGCGTGCATACATTTCAAGTACCAAAGAGTTTACAATCTCGAACGCATCGGATGAAATCCCTTCAAGAACAGTTCTAAAGAATTGCTCAAGGAATTGTAAATGCTGATTGAAAGAGTCATCCTTCTTTTCCACTTTGAAATAATCCGATTTAGATGCATAATCGTTTTCATCATCATCTTTATCAAGTGCCCTTATAACATGGAAAGGATTTAAAATTCCTTGCAATGAAGATCCCACGTCAATAAGTTTTCCTTTCAAACTTTCAGTCAATTTGTAATATTCTTTTTCAGGGTCACAAATAAATATCTTTGTGTTGTCAGCAGCAAAATTTGCAAGAAGCATTTTTATCGCGTAAGATTTACCTGAACCAGACTTACCAATAACCATCATATTTGAGTTAACTCTTTGAGAATCTCTTTGGAAGAAATCTACAAAAACAGGATAAACATTGTCACCAATATAAATTCCATTTTCATCTTGCAATTCTGAGGAAACGAAAGGGAACACGCCAGCAAGAGTATAAGTAGGAAATCCTCTTTGAAGTTCTGGCATATTATCTCTCATTGAAATATTTGAAGAAATAAAAGCATCAATTTGTCTTGCGTAAAGTTCGCTAAATCTGAAGCCCTCTTGTTTAAGAACTGCTTTTACATCTTTTCTTGCAGTATCTTCACATGTAATAAAAGTGTTTACATCATAAAGTTGCTGGTTATTGTTTTTAAGTTCAGTAAGCAAGTTTCTTAAAGTGTCAAGGTGTGTTTTGATTTCAATTTGCGTACTGCTCTTTCCTGTTTTGTAAAGTTTGCTTTCCATATCCATTATGGCTTTATCTATTTTTCTTTCACTTTCATATTTCTGTGCTTTTTTAAATTTCATGACAACTTTTGTTCTGTCAAGAAGGAAGAATGATGCTCCCCATGCATTGCCAACTTGAAGAGGATATTCATTGATAACAAAAGTTCTGTAATATTTGTCATCCACACTATATTTTGCAGATTTAAATTTAATTTTTTCTGGGGTTGCCCAATTTACATAATCAATGTAAGAAACAGATTCTATTTCTCTTTCATTAAATTCTCTGTTGTAATTTGCTCTAATGAAAACTGCAAGTTCAGCACCGGTAAGTCTTTTTGTTTCAACAGGAACGAGCGAACTTGATAAAGCACTAGCCATACCATTTATTGTATTTTCAAGAGCCTCAATGTCTTTGCCTAAAACAACAATGTAAAAATAGTCTTTGTAAATTTTTTCTTTTCTGTTTCTGCTTTCAATAAAAGAAAGTCTTTCTTGAAAAACAGGTTCTCTTGCATCAAGTTCACTTTGAGTCATTTGCTTTTCGTAAACCTGTTCAAGAAGTCTATCAAATTTTTTATTTTCATTGTAAGCATAATTATCAAGAACCATTGCCTTGTTGATTTTAACTATTTCACACACTTGACTTTCTTCAAGTCTACGCAAAGCATTTGAAAATCCAACATCAATAACATTGTTTTGATTGTACTCATTTAACAGACCAAACAAAATTGGTTTTACTTCAAGCACTTGGGCATAATATTCTCCAAAACTGATAAATCTGTCTTGATAAATTTTTTCAAATGGAACAATTGCTTTAATATTTGGTTTATTATTTTTTGGATGTTTCTCATAAACTTTTTTCTGCATTGAGTATCGAATAATATGCACATAAGTTATGTATAAACGATCGGTATCTGAAATTTTAAAAAATAATGAAATACCAAAAATCGCCCAAACAATTGCAACCCAAATATGTCCATCAAAATCGGATGCAATCAAAACGATTAAAATTGCAGCCACAAGCACAGCCAAAACTAAATCCATGACAGTAAAGCCACGGACGAATTCCATTTTCACTTTTGTTTTTCTTGGAATAATTCTTACCACAACAACCTCACACAAAATAAAAATTGCTAGACTCTATGTAAAATGAAAACTATTAAAAACAAAAATTTTTTCTTAACGTTTACCAAGACAATAATTGATTTAAGTTTTCTAAATTTATTTTACTACAATTAGCGACAAAAATACAAACGATTAAACAACTTTTCATATAATTTTCAAAAAATATTTTATTTATAAAATAAAATAAAAAAAATAAAAAAATAAAAAAAACAATGCATAAAACATTGTTTAATTATTTTGAACAAAAAAATAAAAAATTTAATTTATTATGATTAATTGCTTTTTTTATTATTTTTTCAGTTATTTTTTCATCTTTTTTTTCAATTATTTTATTATTAAATCCCAAAATGTCATTTGTTAGTATTTTCCCCATTAATAGAGATTTATTAGCATAAGTTTTAATTGGCAAATTATTTGAAAAATTTGATGTTTTTTCTTGATTATTTATTTTACTTAAAATTTCTACTTTTTGATCAATTTTATTAAAATTTATTTTTTTTGTATATTTTTTCATACTTCTTTTATTATTTTTTTTATTTTTCTCAAAAATCACAAAATCTTTTCCAATCGAATAAATATTTTTTTGCATTATTTCGCAACAATTAGTTTGCAATTTTATAAGTTTATTGTGCTCTAAAAAACATTCTTCAACCCTTCCCAAACAAACACCTTTTTTATCGTAAACCATTTTTCCAATAGGATTATTTTGGCTTTCAACATTTAAATTTTGCATAGAAAAAACAGATTGAATAAAGACTCCTTCATCACTCAACACAACTGCATCTTCAACAGCCAAATACTTTTCAACTTCACTTTCTTCATCATTTATAATATAACCGATTATATAGTTATAATTTTCATCAAAAACAACATTTAAAACATATCCAACGTTGCAGGCATCATTTATAGATATAACTCTTTTTGAAATAATTTGACTTAACTTTTCCATGTTATAATCTTATTTTTGTGTAATGTAAAAAATAACCAATCGACAAAAAAAGACAAAATAGATTTTTTGTAAAACTAATTGATTACTTGTGTGAAAAAACAATTGACTTTTTTTAAAAAAGATTTTATATTCTTTCATAGGAGAAAAAATATGAAAATCACAAAAAATATGACAATAAAAGAACTACTAGAACTAGATGAAAGTTTAGCAGAAGTCTTAATGGGATTTGGAATGTTTTGCGTTCTTTGCCATATAGGAGAAGCAGAAACCATTGAGCAAGCCGCTTCTGCACATGGAATAGAGCTTGACTTCTTGCTTGAAAAATTAAATGAACAGTATAACTTAAAACATTAAAAAAACAGCAATTTTTAAATTGCTGTTTTTATATTTTTTCTTTTATTATTGAAATCAATCTCTCTATCCCTTTACCATTTTTTGTTGAAATTAAAATTTCATTATCATGAATTTCAATAGGAGTTTCAAGTTTATCACATTTGTTTAAAACAACTATACGATTTTTTGTTGCACCAATTTCATCTAACAACTTATTTGTTACATCAATGTTTACTTGATATTCTTTTTTGTCGCCATCTTTCTTTTGCAACGATACATCGACAACATGCAAAAGTAAATCTGCGTCAACAGATTCTTCAAGAGTTGAAGAAAACGCATCGACAAGTTGGTGCGGAAGATCAGAAATAAACCCAACTGTATCAGTTAAAAAAGCATAGTTGCCTTCTCCCAAATATAATTTTCTACTTGTAGTATCAAGAGTAGCAAAATATTTGTCATCTGCATAAATATTTTCTTTGGTAAGCAAATTTAAAAGCGAACTTTTTCCAGAGTTTGTATAACCTACCAAAGCAATTTTTGCAAGAGAAGAATTCAATCTTTCTTTTCTAGAAACCTGTCTTTGTGTTTTTATTTTTTCAATTTGTTTTTTCAAACTATCAATTTCTTTTTCAATAATACGCCTGTTTAGTTCCAATTTACTTTCTCCAGGCCCTCTCATTCCGACACCGACACCACCAAAACGTCCACTCGAGCCTTGCATTTGAGAAAGTCGTGGCAAAATATAAAGATTTTGAGCAAGTTTAACCTGCAATTTTGCCTCTTTGCTTTGAGCACCTTGTGCAAAAATATCAATTATGATTCCCACCCTATCAATAACCTTCACACCAAATTCATTTTCAAGATTTTTTACTTGTGACCCTGTCAATGGATAATCAACAACAGCTACATTAATTTTTTCTTGAGAATTTTCAATATAATTTTTTATTTCTTCCACTTTACCTTTTCCGATAACAGTAGATCGGTTAAAATCTTTTATATTTTGATAAAAACTTTCTACCACATTTAATCCTGCTGTGGTAGAAAGCCTAGCAATTTCATCAATTTTTCTTTCTTTGTTGTCGCTTTTTTTAGAACAGACAACAATCAAAATTGCATTTTCTTGAATTTTTTTATTTTCATAAATATTTTTCATGAGTTTATTATACCATAATTTGTTTTACTTGACAACTTAAATTAAATATTAACTCCAATTACTTCGCCTGTATTTGCATCTATTACAACGTCAAATTTCAATCCATCACTTCCAACCAAAGTAAAACACCAGAAAAGTTGATTAAAACTTTCCCCTTCTTTATTTAGAAGTTTTAAATACCCCTCTGCATTAAATTGCCCATTGATATTGTAAGAAGAAATTTCATCTATAAGTTGTAATTTGGCAATATCTAAAGCTTTGTTATAATCGACTGTAAAATTTTCACTTACCTGGCTCAAATTTAGTGTTTCGTCACCAATTTTTATAGCAACTTTGCTTCCTGATTTTATCGCAAACCCCAAATCACCCATAAAAGTGTTATGCAAAGGAACATATTCTAAAAACAAATCGTTTTCTTGCCCGTCTATAATTACTTCGATATCTAAACCAAGTTCTTCTTTTAAAGATGAAAATTTAACTTCTACCAAAGAAAAATCACAATCTGGTCCATGTTTGCCATCGACTTTGTAGTTAATTTCTCGTTGCCCCACGCTTATACTAGCATTAAAGTTTTCATTTTCTCCTTGATAATAGCTTGTTGTGATTTCACTCATGTAATCACTTAAATTAAATATCTTACTACCACAACCCACAAGGATTACTGGCAAAATTAATATAAATAAAAACAACAACGATTTCTTCATAAAAACTCCTTTCACATGTAAAATATGTTGGAATTATGTAAAAAATGTGTTAAAATTTTTTTATGGAAAAAACAAAAAAAGATTTGAAATTTTATCTTAACAAAGCCTTAAAACAAAAATTTTCATTAGGTGCTTTTAATTTTTGCAACATGGAAAGTTTGCAATCAATTTTAACCGCTTGTAAAAAAACAAATAGCCCAGCCATTGTCGCTGTCTCCGAAAGTGCATTGAAATATATGGGAGAAGAATTTACAATCGCACTGTTTAATGCTTGTAAAAAACAATTTCCTGCATTGTTTTTACATCTTGACCATGGAAAAACTTTTGACGTTTGTAAAAAGGCTGTCGACCTTGGATTTGACAGTGTGATGATTGACGATAGCAATTTGAGTTTTGAAGAAAATGTAAAATTGACCAAAAAGGTCGTTGATTATGCTCACAAAAAAGGCGTTTTGGTTGAAGGAGAAATAGGTCAGATTAAAGGAGTTGAAGATAATATTTCAGCAAAAAATAATGTTTACACTTCACCAAAACAGGCTTGTGATTTTGCAACAGAAACAAAAGTTGACATGTTGGCTGTTGCGATAGGCACTTCACATGGCATCAACAAATACACCAAAACCCCAACATTAAGATTAGACATACTTACTGAAATTGAAAAATTGTTGCCTTCATTACCAATAGTTTTACATGGGGCATCTACAATTAATCAAGAACTTATTAAAACTTACAACAAATTTGGAGGGAAAATTAAAAAGGCAATAGGTGTTGATGAAGATTTGTTAAAAGAGGCAGTACAAAAGCATAATGTTGTAAAAATAAACACTGATTCAGATATTCGACTTTCCTTTTCAAGCGAAACAAGAAAAGTGTTAGCAGAAAACAAAATAGAAATTGATCCAAGAAAATATTTGGCAAAAGGCAGAATGAAAGCGGAAGAAATTATAAGTGAAAAAATAGAAAAAACATTAAATTCTAAAAATAAAAAATAAAACTTGGCTAACAAGTTTTATTTTTTGCATATTTTTGTTTAGTCGCCTCTCCACCTCTTATATGTTTTTCTGCAAAATTTACATCGAGAATTTGATGAATTTTTAAATACAAAATTCGATCGGTCTTATATAATTTTTTTGAAATATCATTGTGCACAGTACTTTTGCTAAGCCCGTAAATTTTTGCAGTTTTTCTTATAGTATCATGAGTGGAAAGAATATGATTTGCAAGCATTGACACTCTTTCCAGCAAATCTTTATTCATAGATGCCTCCATGCGATAACCTATGAATAAAAATGTTAAAATATGTCAAATATTGTAGAATTCAAAAAAATATAAAAGCCATAGATTTTACTATGGCTCTTTTTTACTAATCGAAGAAAATTTTAACAATAAGTTTATATTCTAATATATTTATTATTTTTCTTAAGCAACCAATTCATCACTGTAAATCCAGCCAAGAAAGCAATTACTATAGGGAGAGCTGCCCAAATAGAAAGATTTACTAATTGTTCGCCCAATAGTCCTCCAAATATCATTCCCACTACAAATATAGTTGAAATATAAGTAAGAATTGCATTGCTTCCCCAAATTGCAAAGAAATCAAATTTTGGTTTCCAGTTGTTAAGTTGATTAAGTCCCGCCCAAACCATAGATGAAATTGAGATACAGAATATTGCATAAACTGGAGTGCAACCTCTTTTTGCTGCAGTAACGTTAAAAGAAACGATTAAAATAACACTTAAAAGAAGAAATAATGAAGAAAGAATCCAATATTTTTTATTGTCATCTTTTAATTCTGCAAAAACAGAGCCCATTAAAAGAATTGAAGCCCAGCAGAATCCACCTATTATTCCACCTTCAAGAATTGAGTTTGCAAGTGGGAAAAGTCCTGCTTGCATAAGAATGGTTAACGCTGTAAATGTAATACCAACTATAATTAATCTACCCCATTTATCAAATCTAATAAATGGAAGAGCTAAAAGTCCTGCTAGTCCAATATTTTGAAGAGTGTCCCACTCCCAACCACCAAATCTATTGCCATCTACTGGTGGTGTAACTTTCTCTGCAGTTGCAACCAAAATGAAGAATAAACCACATATTCCAATAATTGCAACAAAATATTTAAATAAAGAGCTTGCTACAACTTTAAATTTTTCATTTTTAACAAATTTTGAAACAAGAAGAACAATTGCTAAAGCAATAGCAATCCAAAATCCTACAGCATAGATTTTCAATTGTATAGAAAGATCTGCAAATGTTGAATCGCCCAAGAAGATATCCACCCAAGCATTTTCAAACCCATTGAAAAGCAAACCAAGTCCAATTAAACATAAAAATCTGACAGCAAGTTGTAAATACGCTCTTCTAGTACCAAATTTACTTTCCCTTGACTTAAAACTTTTCACAATTGTTAATCCAATTACAAAAATAAACATTGCAGCGAATAAATCTGCAAAAGAAATTCCTGGTAAAACTTGGAAACCAGCATCTCCATGTTCTACAATTGGAGCAAGAAAGTTAAAACATGAGAAAATTGGTAAAATAAAAGAGCAAACCATAAGAAACATACATAATCCTCTAAATCTATCGATTGAAAGAATTCTTTCTGTTTTGGCATTATTTGATGGTTGATTTTCAATTATTTTTGATTTTTCTTTTTTTGTTTTTTTCTTTGTTGTCACATTTTCTTCGTTGCTTGACTGTAGCAAATTTGCATTTTGCTGTTCAATCAAGCTTTCTTGATTAGGCATATTTTGATTTTCTTTATTTTTCATAATCATCTCCTTTTATAAACTTATTGATTTTTTCTTTTTCGCAAGTAAGTATGTAAATGCAGTTAATGCCACAACTGCTATCACTCCTTGTATTATTGCAAGCCAAATTGGTGCTTCTCCCAAAGCGGATGCAGGCATGAGTGATGTGTAAACACCTATCACGAAAAATTCAACTAAAAACATTATGATAGGATTCTTACCCCACCATACAAGCGGATCAAATTTTGATTTATAATATTTGTCCGTAACTTCAAAAATTTCAAAAATTAAACCACTTAAACCAACCCCAACTAATATAAAAGTTGGAGAACAACTCCCCATATTTATTGTGCCAAGCCATTGCGTTGCCATGACTCCAACTGCACAAAATAAAGCAGATACAATAAAGGCTATCTTATTGTCTTTAAAATAAAGGTCAGCAATAAACATATCAAAAATAAGCATTGCGCCCCAACCAAATCCACCAACAATACCTCCGTGCACAATCACATCAAGAAGTTCACGGTTGTTGCCAATTTGATGATAAATTGAAAAAACGATCGTAATTAAAGATGCGCCAAGAAATTTAACCCAAGATTTGGCTTTGACAAAAGGAAAAGCAAGCAATATTGCAAAACCTATATCTTGCAATGTAACCCAATAGTTATACATAAAAGCACTGCCATTTACAACGCTTGCATAATCAATTGAAGTTATAATCAAATTCATAATACCAAGACAAGACAAAGCTATGTAAAAAATTTGCTCGGCAACAGGCGAAAGTTTTTTCTTCCATGCAGGAATCAAGGCTAAAAGTCTTAATATTAAGCCTATTAACGCAATAACCGAAAAAGCAAAAACAGTCCAGTCAAATGCATTTAAAGTGTAATTTCCGCCAAACATATCCAAAAATTTATTACAAAGGGCAAGAAAAGTCCCAAGCCCAATAATAGAAAGTGCTCTTTCTAGATAATGAATGATAGCGTATTTAGCTCCATATAATTTTTCCCATTTTACGAAGGAAAGAGCAAAAGTTAGCCCAATAGCAAAAATAAAAGCAGGTGCAATGATGTCAGCAAGAGTCATACCTGGCAAAATTACTATTCCATTTTCCAAACTGTGATCTGCGAGTCTAGAAAAAAATCCCAAACTAGGAAAATTTTTTAAAAATTGGAAAATGAGCATTGCAAATACGCAAAATCCCCTAAATCTGTCGATACTTTTAATTCTTTTTGTTTCTTTCAAATTTTTGCAATCATTTTTTTCATCTATTGTTTCTTCATTTAAACTTAAAGTTTTTTGTTTAATCATATTTTTACCTTAACATTTCAAATTTTTTATAATCGACTTTTCCAAAATTAGTTCTAGGCATTTCATCAATGATTTCAATCAATCGAGGCCATGAATACTTAATCAATTTTTTCTCACAAAGAGCAAAGATCTCTCGTTTGATTTTTTCTTTATTAAGTTGGTCATCTTTTAATGTAACATAAAGTTTAATATAAACCTTTTCTTTGTAATGATAAGCAACTGCACATGCTTCATCTACATCTGGATGATTTTTTGCAACATCCTCTATTTCTGAAGGGAAAATGTTTACAGCACTAATTTTTATTGATCTCTTCTTTCTATCTAAAATAAATAAAAATCCTTCCTCATCTAAGTAACCTAAATCACCTGTTTTAATCCAAATTTTATCATTTTTTTGCACAAATCCATCGCCGTCAAGATAACCTTTCATAACAGATGGAGAATTTACAACAACTTCACCAATTGAATTTGCTTTTAATTTTTTTTCGTTTTCGTCCCAAATTTCAATTGTAGTATTAGGAATTGCTTTTCCACAGCTAAACTTTTTATAATTTTCAAAAGTATTTACTGCACAAACACTTGAAACTTCTGTTAATCCATACCCCCTCATAAGCCTTGCTGGAGCATTGTAATGTTCAAGAATCGTGTTAAAATATTCCACAAAAGACTCGTTTAAAACATCTCCACCACACCACAAATCTCTTAATTTACTTAAATAACTACCTCTAAAGTTTTTTTGTTCCAACATTTTTTTAAACATAATAGGAACACCAGCCATAAATGTAACATTGTGATATTTGATTAATTTATTGATTTCTTTTGGCAAAAACTTTGGAACTAAAATTAAACTATATTTATTTGTCAAACAAGTATGAACTGAAACGCCTAACCCATAAGCATGAAACATAGGTAAAGCAACAAGTCCATACTCATTTCCACGGTTTTTTCTCGTATACATTTGTTCAAGTGACACGCTTAAATTGTTTAAAGCTTTATTTGTTAAGCATACAATTTTTGGTTGTCCGCTTGTTCCTCCACTATGCATTGTACAAACCACATCTTCGCTTTTACCTTTAATAGGAAGAATTTTCTTTTTACTTATGTTATAGATAGGTTTTTGCATTATAAGTTTAGAATATTTTAACGTGCGCTTGCATGCTTTGCTTTTAATTTTAGTATATAAATAATAAATTCCTTTTCTAAAAAAAACATAATTCGCTATTGAACAACTTATTAAAATTTGATTCAAACCTATAAGCTCTTTGTGATTTTTAATTAATATATCATAAAACATCAAACCTTTTGATTTTGTTTTTATTAGATTGTCTTTAAGTTGGTCCAATGGAAATAAGGGATGCACTATATTTGCAATAATTCCTAATTTAGAACAAGCATAAAACCCAACAAGCGATTGAGGACATGTAGGCAACTAAATTGTTAAAACATCTCCTTTTTTAAATCCCAAATTATGTAAAGACTCCGCGAAAGCATCTATATCTTTAATAAATTTTTCCATTGTAATTCTATGCTTATTAAAGATTATTGCACCTTTTTTATAGTTGCAATTTTTAATAAGCATTTCGTAACAAGTCATATTCTCCATTTTTCATCCTTTAAATACAATTATCAACATTTTTATTCTATCATAAAAATAGAATTAAGTAAAGAAATCTATAATACTTTAAAGTAATAAAATAAAAAAATTATGGTATAAAACCATAACTTTTGTTTAAAAAAAATTACAAATTAAAAAAATGAAATCTAATCTTTTTTATATTCATCAATAAGTTTTACTATTGATGGAATTGTGCTAAGTTCCTTAAGTTTTTCGTCAGGGATTGAAACTTTAAACTCATCTTCAAAAGTCATAAGCATTTCTACAACATCTAATGAATCTGCGCCTAAATCTTCAACAACATTTGCGTCATCTGCAATATCATCTGTTGAAATACATAATTGCTCCGCAATAATTTTTTTTACTTTATCGATTGTTTCCATAATTCCTCCAAAGGTATTGTATCATAAATAGAAAAATATGTAAACAAAAAAAGCAGAAATTTCTGCTTATTTGTTTTGCAAATCTAAATAGTTGTTTGGATCAACCGGCGAATCGTTTAAATATAAAGTAAAATGCAAATGTTCACCCAAATCTATTTCTCCTGTTGCAGTACTACTTGCTGAACCAATTTTTTGTCCTGCAACAACTTTGTCGCCCTCTTTTACATCTGGATTTTCTGCCAAAGAACAGTATCTGCTAACAAATCCGTTTTCATGTGTAATTTCAACGACATTACCATTTAAAATATCGTAACTTACTGAAGAAACTGTTCCGTCTAAAACTGCAAACACATCACTGTTTTCAGATGTGAAATCAATTGAAAGATGCGCTTCCCATTGATTTAATGTTGGATTTTCTTGTAATTCAGTAGATGAATAATCTTTAATAATCGTTGCATTGTTCATTGGCAAAGCAAATTCAAGGTTTGTATTACCGGTTTGTAAAGCATTTTGAGAGCCAGCCACAACTCCAACAACTATTGCAATAATCAAAATTGTAACCCCTACAGATACATACATCCAATAATTTTTGAAAAATTCGACGACTTTGTTTTTTCTTGATATTTCCATTTTTACCTCCTGCCAAATTTATTGCCATAAAAAATTATTTTATACATATTATTTAAAAAAATTAAAAACCTGTAAGAATAAGTGGGAAGCCAATTATTACTGCATTTTCATCTTTTGCAATTTGTAAATTTATTTTTTTTCCGTCAACAAATCTAAAATCATTAAAAATATTTGTATATCCATAATAAATCTCTTTGCTGTCTACATCGCAACTTTTGTAAACAATTGCATTTAATTGTTTTAAATAAATATCTAAATTAAAATTTTCATCAAAATATAAATTAAAACCCTTAATAAAATCTTTATTAGTTGTATAAAAATTTGAAAAATCGCTGTAAATAGTCACAATGTAATCATTTCCGTTTTTTATACAATCCAAGCCTTCAAATTTTTTTGTAGTAACAAAACTTACCGCTTTTGCATTCTCTATTGGCAAAATTTCTTCTGCTGAAAAATAATAAACAGCAAAGCATAACAAGGGTAAAAATAAAACAGCAACCAAAGTTTTCATAAAACAATGATTGCCATTTTTGTTAATTATTGAATATTGAAAAATGTAGAAATTTGTTATAAAACAAACATTAAAGTAAACATAACGATTGAAGAAGCAAAACATAAAGCCCCTAAAAAGAAAAACAAAGCTTTTTTCCCTTTTTCAGACAATTTATTTTTTTTGTCAAGATTTTGTTTTCCTTCCGTTTTTGAAAGTGGTGAAGTTTTTTTCTGCTCATTGTTTGTTTTATTTGTAAAATTAAAATTTGGTGGTGGAGGTGGTGGTGGAATTTTAAAATTTGGCATAATTTCTCCTTGTTTTTTACAATTATAAATTGATTTTTGTTTTATGTCAAATGATTTCGATTGGATTTATTCCCCATAAAGATATAACATCACTTTCGCTATCAAGTGTTTCAAAGACAAAAGTAACAATATATTTTTTCCAACTTAAAGTAACAAAATCTTCGCTGGCAATTATGTGTGAACAAAAATTAACTTTTTGTTCTTTTGAAATTAAATCAGTCAGATAAAAATAGCCATCTTCTTGTTTACTCCAATTGCTATTTTCAATGACATTAATTTCTTGTGTTTGATTTTGTGAATTATAAATAAAAACCTTTGCTCTTACAAATAAATCTTCATCACTTGAATTTTTGACAGAAACAATTTGAGGAAGTTTTTCCCCTGGCAAAAAATCACCAGAAAAATTCAAAGACATTGAAGTTGCTTGATTTTTGTTTAAGCCACCTTCTATAGTTTGTCCCAATTTTAAATCAGTTGTATATGAATTTTGAGTTTTAAAGAAAAAGCCACTTACTCCCAGATAAATAGATATTGCAAGTAAGATAAATAGCCCTATACAAGCAAATAGCCAACCAAAATTTGATTTATTAATTTTCATAAATTTATTTTGGTCGACAAGTTAATTATTATGCATTTTTACTTCTTCTTTTTAATCTTTCCTTTCTAAATTTATCAATTTGCATTTGTTTAAATTGATTGCTTTCTTCTTTTAAATTTTCTTTGCATACAAGCCATTTATATTTTCTGTTTCCTATGCTGAAATCATAAGATAAAATGATAATACCTTGCAATAAATAAATATAATATGAGAAAAATCTCCAGCCCAAAAGAACCCAAACTAAAATATTATTTTGTCCCACAATTGAGCCAAATGCTGCAGCAAATGAAATTTCATTCATTCCCGTTCCACCAGGCAAAGGGAAAAATGATGAAGCAATGTCAACTAAATAGCACATTACAAAAACAGGAATAAACATACTCCCTTCCAAACCACCATTAAAGAAAGAAATAATAAAAAATGGTGTACTGTAAATAAATATCATTTTAATTATGCTTAATCCAACAATGATAAAAAAATCCTTTGGTGATTTTGCATACTGTTGCATAACATCTTGAAAATCACTAATATATTTGGTAATTTTTTCATATTGTTTATCATAATTTTTTATGATTTTCATTTTGTAAAGTAATTTTAAGGTTTTAACAACCAATTTATGCCCAAAACTTTTACAAACACATAAAAAGACTGTCGCAACCAACAAAACAGAGCCAAGCACAAAACCAATAATACTAGTAATAGAAACAAATGTATTTTGTGTAGGATTTACAAAACTATAAATCAAGCATACTATGCTTAAGAAAAACCATGCAATTTGTCCAAATATATATTTGCCAAGTGGAATAGACAGTGATGTATGTAGTGGGACTCCGTGTGATTTTAAATATGTTATTTGGAAAGGTTGTCCGCCTGTTGCCATAGGAGTAACACAGTCATAGTATCTTCCAATATAAGTCAACTTATATGAAAAAACAAACCTCCACTTGCCTGTGGAAATCTTCATTAAATAACTTGTTGTTAAAGTTTCTGAAAAAATGGTCAATCCAAAAAACAATAAAGCAATAATTATTGCTATAAAATTAAATTTAAGTCCAGATAAAGGTGCAAATTCTTCTTTGGAAAGTTGATAAACCAAAATTCCTGCAACAACAGCTATATTTACAAAGAAAAAAATTAAATTTGTCAATTTACTTTTCTTGCTACTTTTTTTAGACGCAGATTGCTCGGCTTCTGCCATCTTCAACTTTTGCTCTTCTTCTGTAGTTGCTTTCGCAAAAATAGAATCATGCCTTATTTTTAATTGATGTGAATTTAAAGCATTTTTTACAATGCTTGTTTTTTTTAGATTTTTATTTTTGTTTTTAGCGGAGCAATTAGAGTAAAATAATTGTCCTTTTTTTAATGCAATTTTTTCATCAACAAAAGCGGTTGAATTTTCATCAACTTTTTTTTCAGTCAATAAATCTTTTTTTATTTCCGGTAAAACAAGTTGTTCTGTCTTAAATTCCACAACAGACTCTGTTTTTTTCTCTCCTCTTTTTTGCATAAGCATAGTTTAACAAATAAAAATGTCCTTGTCAACTTAACAAAGACATTTCTATAAATTAATATTTAAGTTTTAAACTAGGTCGGCATATCTGCTTTCATAATGAGTGATAGTATATTGGTTTTTTGCTGATTGCAATTTTTCAGATTCTAACGTTGAAGAATCTTCATAAAGTTCATCATACAAAACATCAAAATAAGTTTTGTCGACAATAGGATTTACTTTTGTATTATAAAGAATATAAATTGCACTATCTGCATTATATTCATCACCTTCTTCATATTCAAAAACAACATTTTCATTGACTGCTTCTTGCAATTTTACAATGTTTGGATTTTCTGCTACTCCTGTATAAATTAATATATGAAGGCCATAACTTGTTCTAACGAATTGAGAAACATCACCAAATTTTGCATTGCCGTTGTTATAAAGTTCAATTGCCGCATCGTTAAATGGATCAACAAAAGATGAAACTGCGTTCCCTTCGCTGTCAACTCCAACAACATACATTGATTCAGCATTTATCATTCCAGTATCTTCACCATAAAGATAAATATAATCTTTTATAAGCGATGCTCTTTGACTGTCATCTTTTGCATTTTTAAGCTGTGTTGATATTGTAGTCCATAAGCCGTCAAGATCAGCTACTCTGCCTTTTTCAGTGTAAACTTCCCCTTTGCTATCTGGTTCTCTTACAATATATTCAAGGCTTCCATAAAGTTCATTCAGATCCGCTTCATATTGAGTTTTTGAATAACTTCCATCATAACCCATATCTCCTACTTCTGGAGCATCTCCATCATCAGGACTTTGGCCATAAAATTTTTCATACAATTCATTATATGTTTCTTGTTGTTCATCATTAAATTTAACAAGAACATTTGCCACTGTAAAATATTTTGTATCGTTATCGTTTTTGTAGTAGTAAACGGTAGAAGGATTTTTTTGCATATTTTCATCATAAGAAGAATTTTGCTCAATTACATATTGAACATAGCCTTTTCTCACTTTGCTTGAGTAAAGTTGTAAAACATCATTTATTGTGACAGAAGAAACTTCACTATAGTCTTGATAATATTCTCCGTATAACTCGATTAAATAATTTTCAAACATTAAATTTGCCAGTCTATCAATTTCTCTTGCAAACAATTCGACTGTGTTTGTAGAAAGATTTAATCCTTTTTCAGAAGTGATTAAATCTTGTCTATATTGTTCAAAAGCTTTTTGATAGTTCTCGTTTTCACTTGTAACAAATTTTACAAAACTTGTGTAAATGTAATCTTTATCTTCTTTATTGCTATAATCATGTGCATTTGAAGCATCATAATCATATTCATCAATAACCTTCTTTGCAACAGAAGTCTTTTTTATCACTCCATTTTCAATTTTTGCATTTTTGCTGTAACCTTCAAAAGTAACGCTTTCACTTTCTTCCTCTGTTGTTTCTT
>CALWTO010000013.1 GCA_944384485.1 uncultured Clostridia bacterium | reverse complement strand
AAAGTTATTTGACTTTACCAAACTTTAAAGATGTTAAAGTTACAGCAGTTGCTTATTATTACAATGGGTTAGAGATTGGAGCTGAAACATACAATAATAGTATTTCAACAAATAGCCAATTACAGCATTCACAAGGGATTTATTTAAATCCTGAATCTGAATCATGTTCACTGAACTTGCCAACTATTGACGCAGATAAAACTTGGATTTATGGCGATGAGAACAATCAAATTGTTCAAATGACAGTAACATTAAAATATACTGATCCAATGGATAGCGAAAATGTTGAATATTATGAAATGACAACTGAAATACAATTATCAAAAACTTCTGCAATTACTGAAAAGCTCAATCAAGTTGCTGATAATATTTCTTTTAATTTAAGAAACTTTGTTAATGTAGAAGATAACGGAATAAAGATTGAAGATTATAAAATATACGATGATACTTTGGCTGTTGCCGTTAACGCATCAAGTAGCACAACATTTACGTTAGTATATGGAGGGAATAAAAAACAAGTTGAAATTCATAACACTGGGAATAATTACAACAAACTTCACTATATTTCACTTTCTGAAACATTTGAAACAGTTTTAAGTGCAGGCGCAGAAATTACAATCGAAGCGATAAGTGGCAATGCAACATTCTATTATAATAATAATCAAGTTGCTAATAATCAGATAACAGTTGCTTCTATTACAAAAGAGACAATAAGAGTATCAAATTATCAAGAACTTAGAAACAACAACCAATCTTCTGTTACTCAATATTACATTGTAAAATGGGGAGAAGGTGAATCTGCTAAAGCATATCGTTATACTCATGTGTTTAATGTTTCAGGCACATATAAGTCAATTGAATGTGAATATTTAGACTACAACTATACTTTACCTCAAACTTACCGCATTGAAATACCAATTTCTACTTGGGCAGAGAATATAACATATACTCAAGTTAGAAATGGGATAGAAATTGCAAATAATTTATTAACTGGATATAATGGTGAAAATTTGTACTTTGTTATTACTTCTGATGCAACAACAGGCACTGGTGGAACTGGTCTTGCAAGTATAAATTCTCAAACTGGTGCAATTACATTGAAAGATGGGTTTGACGAAAACAACTATGCAACTGTAGAAATTTATCAAAAGGTAAGTGGAGTTGATGGAACATATGGTCAAAGCGGCGATGTTTTAAATATGCAACACCTTGCTTCTATAAAATTAAAACTTGGAGCGAATTAAGATATTTTTCAATAATCATAAATAAAAGGAGAAAGTTATGCTAAATTGGTTTACTATTCTTATAACTTGTGTTGGTTGCATAAACTTTCTTCTTTTAATTTTTATGGTTTTTTTGGAAAAAAGAAAACCGCAAACAATTATTGCATGGCTTACTGTAATGACCTTTTTGCCTATATTAGGGTTTTTGCTTTATATCATTTTTGGCAGTGGATTAAGTGTTCGAACAAGGCGAATGATGAGAAAAAAAGCTATTTCTGAAAAGGATATTATAAAAAACATAAAAGGCATTCAAACTTTGGGACAAGCAAGACTCAACGGAATTTTGGTTGAAGATAAAGAACTTGTTACACTTTGTTATAATTTTGGATCTTATCCTATTCCTGGCAATGATATAAAAATTTATACAAATGGTATTGATAAAATTAATGATTTAAAAAAAGATTTGCTTTTAGCAAAAAAATCTATCAATATTGAATATTATATCTTTGCAAAAGATAAGGTTGGCAAAGAAATTATGGACATTCTTTGTCAAAAAGCGAAAGAAGGGATTGATGTAAAATTAATATATGACTCTGTAGGATCAAGAAAAGCACCTCGAAGATTTTTTAATAAACTAAAAAAAGCAGGTGGTAAAGTCGGTGAATTTTTTCCACCTTTTATGCACATAAGACTAATTAATTTAAAATTAAATTATAGAAATCATAGAAAAATCGTAGTCATAGATGGTAAAATTGGTTATACGGGCGGAATTAATATTCGTGATGATCATATGGGAAAGGACAAAAAACTACAACCTTGGCGTGACACGCATTTGCGAATGGAAGGAAGTGGAGTTTATGCTTTACAAAATATTTTTATTGATGACTGGAGATATACAGCAAAAGAAGATAAACCTGTTATGCAATATATTGAAGAAGGCTTGTTTCCAAGCCCAACTATAAATGGAGAGGCGACAGTTCAAGTGCTTTCTTCTGGGCCAGACTGTGTTGTGCAAAAAATAAAAGAAACATATGTAAAAATGATTACTGATGCTCATGAAAGAGTTTACATTCAGACGCCTTACTTTATACCAGATGATGTTTTTGTTTCAGCATTAAGGATTGCAGTAAAAAGTGGTGTAGATGTAAAAATTATGGTTCCGGCGATTCCCGACAAAAAAACAGTTTACCTTGCTACACTTTCTTATTTGAAAGAAATGGTAGAAATGGGAGCAAAAGTCTATCTATATAATGGATTTTTACACAGTAAAACATTGCTTGTTGATAACAACAAAGTTAGTATTGGTTCTTGCAACATGGATAATCGTTCTTTTGGGTTAAATTTTGAAGATACTGTTCTCATTTATTCGAAAAAAATCAATAAAGAATATTCCGCAATATTTAATAAAGATGAAAAATGTTCGCAACAAATAACTATAAAATTTTTTAAAAAGAAAAAGTGGCTTACAAAATTTTTGCAAGCCATTATGAGATTGCTATCTTCATTATTTTAAAAAGGCAATACTAATTGCCTTTTTTTGTCCAAAAAACTTGCAAGATGTTTGTTTTTGTGCTATAATTAGCAAAGTTTAAGATATGCGATGCTAGCTCAGCTGGATAGAGCGTTCGTCTACGGAACGAAAGGTCAGGGGTTCGAATCCCTTGCGTCGCACCAAATGATTGAGTGCGAAATGACGATTTTATCGTCGTTTTTTTTAGTATTTTTTCAAATAAAAATACAGAGGAATGATTGCATTCTTAACAAAAATTGTTATTTTTTCATATCTTGTAATTATGGAAAAGAAAATTTGTATTTATACGATAGCAAAAAATGAAATAAAATTTGTTGACCGTTGGGTTGAAAGCGCAAAAGAAGCTGATTATATGTGCGTTCTAGATACTGGAAGCACTGATGGAACTGTCGAGCGATTGAAAGAATTAGGAGTAAAAGTAGAGCAAAAAAAATATAAAAATTTTAGATTTGACAAGGCTAGAAATGACAGTTTAGAGCTTATACCTGATGACGCTGAAATTTGTGTAAGTGTTGATATGGATGAGTTCTTTGAAAAAGGTTGGGCGCAAATCTTAAAAGATAATTGGGCTGATAATGTCGGCAGGGCAAGATATAGATATACATGGAATTTTAATCCCGATGGTAGTGAAGGGATTGTTTTTATGGCAGATAAAGTGCATAAGAACAAATATTATGAGTGGGCAAATCCTGTCCATGAAATTCTTGTGCCTAAAAAAGAAACAAACTTAATTACAATAGACTTGCCGCAAGTAAGACTTTATCACAAGGCGGACAATTCGAAATCGAGAGGTTCATATTTGCCACTTTTGGAACTTTCTATTCAAGAAGATCCTACAAATGATAGAAATATGCATTATCTAGGAAGAGAATATATGTTTCATGGTATGTATGATAAAGCAATAGAAACTTTAAATAAGCATTTAAAAATGCCATCTGCAACATGGAAAGATGAACGAAGTTCAAGTTACCGTTTTATTGCATTTTGCTATAAACAAAAAGGTGATAGCGAAAAGCAAGAAGAATATTTGTTAAAATCGCTTTTAGAAGCAGACCACATACGAGAGTCATATTATGAATTAGGAGAGTTTTATTTTGAAAAAAATGATTATTTAAAGAGTGCTGTATTTTTTAACCAAATGTTAAAAATAGATTCAAGATATTTAAGTTATATGTCAGCACCTAAATGTTGGGGGAGTTTGCCATATGATTATCTTTCTATGTGTTATTATTATTTAGGCGATTACGAAAAAGCGTTGCAAAATGTAAACGAGGCTTTGAAATTTGAAAAAAGTGAAAGACTTTTGTCTAATAAAAGCATCTTTGAAAAATTATATAAAAACAAAAATGATATTTAATTTTCAAAAAAGTGAGTAAATTTTATTAAAAAAACAAGAAAAATTGTTATTTTTTGTTAAATTTCATTGAAAATTATAAAATTTTATAAAAATATTTTTAGGCAAACTTTGAAAAATTGTTTGCCTTTTTTATTCAAAATGCTCATACTAGAATTAAGGAGGGCTGAAAATGGACAAGGTAAGAAAACTAAAAAATGAAGCAAATTTGTTTATGTTGGTTTATGAATTAGGTGATTGTAAAGACTTGCAACTTTTAAGACATTCTGTTGACAGCCTTTGTAAAGCAGAAAAACTAGAAAAAGAAGAAAATCAAGAAAGAGAGTTTTAAAATGTCTTCATTAAAAACAAAAGCTATAGTGCTAGGAAATATAAACTTAAAAGAAAAAGATAAATTGGTTGATTTGTTTACTTTAGAATATGGTCGAATGGCTGTATCAATGAAAGGTGTGCGTGGGGAAAAAGCAAAATTAAAGATGGCGAAAGAACCTTTTTGTTTTGGTGAATTTGTTATTGAAAATACGAAAGGAAACAACATTGTTACACAAGTTGATATTGTCGATAATTTTTATGATTTAACAAAAGATATAAATAAATTTTATGAGGGGTGTGCGCTTTTAGATATCATAAAGAATGTTGCCACTGCGCAATGCGAAAGTGAAATTTTTATAGAAACATTGAAGGCGTTAAAAACACTTTGTTATGAAAATGTTAAAAAATATTATGTTTTTGATAAGTTTTTAATTAAATTAACGGAAATTTTGGGCTATTCGTTTATAAATGAAAAATGTTCTTCATGTGGAGCGACAATGAAAATTGTTTATTTTGATTTAACTAAAGGAATGTTTGTTTGCCCTAATTGCAAAACTGAAGCGTCCTTTAAAGTGGGGCTTGATGCTTTTAAAGGTATTGATAATTTAAGTCAAACGCAGTATGAAAAACTTTCTACTTTAAATTTGCCTGCAAATGCAGAAAAGGAAATTTTAAAAATACTTGCTTTAAATTTAGAATGGAGGGCGGGTTTAAAGATTTTAAAAATTAATTAAAGATTTAGTAAAGACAAAAGTTTTAATATTGTTGTATTATTTAATATTATATATAATACAAAAATATTTTTTCATTATAATTGCTTTAAAAATAGTTTTAAATTTTACATAAAGCAATTATTTTTTTTTGTTATAAATTGTTAAAATTAATTTCAAAAAATGCTTGACAAAACATTCTATATTTGTTACAATGCATATGCTGTGAATTATGGGTTGAAACATGAGGTTACTTTGATTACCGGCAATCAAAGAGAATTCATGTGGACAAGTCCGCGGCAATTTAGGACTGCGGGCGACCAATTGAAATCACATTTTTTAATCTCTCACAGCGAGATACACGCGGGCAAGTGTAACATGCCTTAGCGAGTGATTAGATTGGCTATGCTATTACAGGAGGTATATATTTTAATGGCAACACAAGTTATAAGAATTAAATTAAAGGCCTTTGAACATGCTTTGATCGACGAAGCTTGCAAAAGAATAATCGACACTGCTGAAAAGTTTGGTGCTAAAGTCGCTGGGCCTATTCCACTTCCTACAGATAAAGAAGTGGTTACAGTTATTCGTTCACCACACAAAGATAAAGATAGTCGTGAACAATTTGAGTCTAGAACTCACAAAAGACTTATTGATATCTACTCTCCATCTTCAAAAGCTGTTGACGCTCTTATGAAGATAGACTTGCCTGCTGGCGTTGATATCAAAATCAAATTATAATAGGAGGAAGACATTTTTATGAAAAAAGCAATTATTGGCAAAAAATTGGGTATGACACAAGTCTTCACTCCAGATGGGCTTGTAATCCCTG
>CALWTO010000012.1 GCA_944384485.1 uncultured Clostridia bacterium | reverse complement strand
GTGACTGAATTAAGGACAAATTATTAAAAAATAGTTAGATATATACTAACTATTTTTATTTATAGAATGATTGAAATTTTCTATGTAATTATTTAAAGAATATATGATTTTTGGTTTACAATTTAATGTTTCAATTTTGTCAATATCTATCCAGTAATTGATTTCATCTTGGCTGTCAATAGTGGAAAAGCCTTGTTTTTTTGTTATTGCATAGGATGAATCAATCTCTGCGTAATAAACAAATAACAATTCTTGTACATTTTTGTCTTGCCAAGAAAAGAAATCTTCCCATACACAAATCAATTTTAAATTTTCAATTGTTAAATCTAATTCTTCTTTTAATTCTCGTTTAATTGCTTCAAAGGTCGATTCGCCGATTTTAATTCTTCCTCCTGGTAAATTCCAAAAATCAAATTGTTGAGATTTATGTAATAAGACTCTATTGTTGTTTTTTAAAAATATTGCGACTCTAAAATTAAAACGATCATTATCAACACTAAAATTAATATCTTTTTTCATATTAAACTCCTTTTATTCAATTTTACAATATATCGAATTTGATAGCAAATAAATTAATGATTATCAAAATAAATTAAGAATTTTAAATTACAATTTAATTTGCTTTTATTGAAAAAAATCTTTCTAATAATGTTTATTTTCTTTTAAAATAGGCTTATTTTATTTGCCTATTTTTTTGTTTTTGATTATAATGATTCTTGTCAAAAAGGAGAGAAAAATATTTATGAAAAAATTTGTTTACTTATTTAAAGAAGCTGACGGAAAAAACAAAGCTTTGTTTGGTGGTAAAGGTGCCAACCTTGCTGAAATGACAAATCTTGGAATGCCTGTTCCACAAGGATTTACTATCACTACTGAGGCCTGCACTCAATATTATGCTGATGGTAGAAAAATCAATAACGATATTTTAAAACAAATAAAAGCAAAAATGGCTGAACTTGAAAAAATTACCGGAAAGAAATTTGGCGATGAAAAAAATCCATTGCTCGTTTCTGTTCGTTCTGGTGCAAGAGTTTCTATGCCTGGTATGATGGACACTATTTTGAATCTTGGTCTTAATGATATTTCTGTTGAAGCTATGGCTAAAAACACTAACAATGCTCGTTTTGCTTATGATTGCTACAGAAGATTTATCCAAATGTTTAGTGATGTTGTTATGCAACAAGAGAAATCTAAATATGAAAAAATCTTGGACAAAGTGAAAGAAAAGAAAGATGTTCAATTTGATAAAGACCTTTCTGCTGAAGACCTTAAAGAAATCATTGTAATGTTTAAAGATTTATATAAAAAATCTCAAGGTGAAGAATTTCCTCAAGATCCAGAAGTTCAATTAATTGAAGCTGTTAAAGCTGTATTCCGTTCTTGGGATAATGATAGAGCAAACGTTTACAGAAGAATGCATGATATTCCTTATGAATGGGGAACTGCTGTAAATGTTCAATCTATGGTTTTTGGTAATATGGGTGAAAACTCTGGAACAGGTGTTGCTTTCTCTCGTAACCCTGCTACTGGTGAAAACAAACTTTATGGTGAATATCTTATGAATGCACAAGGGGAAGACGTTGTTGCCGGTATTAGAACTCCACTTCCAATTTCTTCTCTTGAAAAACAAAATCCTGAAGTTTACAAACAATTTGCTGAAATTGCAAAAAAACTTGAAAGACACAACAAAGATATGCAAGATATGGAGTTTACTATTGAAAATGGCAAACTTTATATGCTTCAAACAAGAAATGGTAAAAGAACTGCAAAAGCAGCTTTAAAAGTTGCAGTTGACCTTGTTGCAGAAAAATTAATAACTGAAAAAGAAGCAGTCATGATGATTGATCCTAAACAACTAGATGCACTTTTGCACCCACAATTTGATGCTGCATCTTTAAAGAAAGCAGTAGTTATTGGAGAAGCTTTGCCTGCATCTCCTGGTGCTGCTTGTGGTAAAATTTGCTTTACAGCTGAAAAAGCAAAAGCAATGGCTGAAAACAAAGAAAAAGTTGTTCTTGTAAGACTTGAAACTTCTCCAGAAGATATTGAAGGTATGGCTGCAAGTCAAGGTGTTTTAACAGCTCGTGGAGGTATGACTTCTCACGCTGCAGTTGTTGCTCGTGGTATGGGAACTGCCTGTGTTGCTGGTTGCAGTGCAATCAAATTTGCTCAAGATGAAAAATCTTTCACTTTAGGTGGAAAAACATACAAAGAAGGAGATGTTATCTCTTTTGATGGTTCTACTGGTAAAATTTATGATGGAGAAGTTAAAACTGAACCTGCAAAAATATCTGGCGAATTTGCTACTATCATGGCTTGGGCTGACAAATATCGTGCTTTGCAAGTAAGAACAAACGCTGATAATCCTAATGATGCTAAAAATGCTTTCAATTTTGGAGCAGAAGGTGTTGGACTTTGCAGAACAGAGCACATGTTCTTTGATGCGGATAGAATTCCAGCTGTGAGAGAAATGATTGTTTCTTCAACTGTTGAAGAAAGAAAGAAGGCTCTTGCAAAACTTCTTCCAATGCAAAAGAAAGACTTTAAAGGTATTTATAAATCAATGCAAGGACATCCTGTTACTATTAGATTCCTTGATCCACCACTTCATGAATTCTTGCCTCATGAAGATAGTGAAATTAAAGCTCTTGCAAAAGAAATGGGAATTTCTTTTGATAAACTCAAACAAACAGTTGCTGACCTTCATGAATTTAACCCAATGATGGGACACAGAGGTTTAAGACTTGCTGTTACTTACCCAGAAATCGCTGAAATGCAAACTCAAGCTGTTATTGAAGCCGCAATTGAAGTAAACAAAGAAAAAGGTTACAACATTGTTCCTGAAATCATGATTCCATTGACTTGTGATTGGAAAGAATTTAAATATGTTCGTGATATTGTTGCAAACAAAGCCGATGAAATTATTGCGAAAAAAGGTGTAAGCCTTACTTACAAAATCGGAACTATGATTGAAATTCCTCGTGCAGCTCTTACTGCTGATGAAATTGCTAAATATGCTGAATTTTTTTCTTTTGGAACAAATGACTTAACTCAAATGACTTATGGTTTCTCAAGAGATGATGCAGGTAAATTCCTTGATGTTTACTATGCAAAGAAGATTTTCGAAAGCGATCCATTTGCAAGACTTGATCAAAATGGTGTTGGGAAACTTGTTAAGATGGCTGCTGATTTAGGAAAATCTACAAGAAAAGATATTAAACTTGGAATTTGTGGTGAACATGGGGGAGATCCTTCTTCTGTTGAATTCTGCCACAATGCTGGACTTACTTATGTTTCTTGCTCTCCTTACAGAGTTCCAATTGCAAGACTTGCTGCAGCACAAGCAAATATCAAAAATCCAAGAAAATAAAATAAAAAAAGATAGTTTAAACAAAATTCAAAGTAATTTTATAAACTATCTTTTTTTTAAATATTATAAACTTGATGTGAACTTTATATTACCACATAAAACATCATAATAAGAAAATGTTTGTACTTTTTCAGTTGTAGTTTGGACTGTAAACACACTTGGGTATACATCTTTTATTACTCCACTCACTTTATCTATTTTTTTTCTTCCTCTGTTGACATCCATTTCTACTTTGCTACCTTTTAATGCCAAGATTTTCAATTTCGCTTCTTCAAGACTCATATTTGTTCTTCTCATAAAATGCTCCTTTTTTATTTTTTTGCCTTTTTTTATTTTTTTTAAACATTTTTGTCATAATTTCATTTTCTTCATCGTAAATATATCTCGTAAATGTTTGGAGGGGAAAATGGCATTTGAAACAAACAAATTTAGTGTTACAAAAAAGACAAAACTTTCTTCTAGTGATTTTTCTGTTGAGTGCAATGTTTCCGTTGGCAGTGATATCGGGAAAATTCTTTCAGTGGGAGTAAAAGCAACAGACGATAATTATGAAACATTAAATGGCGTTTTAAATTATTCAGGGACCGTTGATTTGAAACTTGTGTTTTTGACTGATTCAGGGGAAATAGGCTCTAGCTGTCATTCTTGTAATTTTTCTTCAAAATTTGAAAATGAAGATATAGTTACAGGGCAAGAAGCAATAATCTCTTTGAGCGTTATTGACTATCAAATAGAAAATATTTCTGGTGATAGTGTAAGAATAGTTGTAAATATAAATCAATCAGCAGTAATTTGTGAAGAAAAGGAAGTGGACTCTATAACTTGCAATGATGATGACGTATGTTTAAGCAATGAAGAAATTGAGATTGTAAAATTACTTGCTAGCAAAAAAGAAGTATTTGATGTTGAGAGTGAATTAAATATTAAAGATAACATAAAAAAGATTCTTTGCTCTGAAAGTCAAGTTATGTTAAAGAGTGTTGAAAGTGGAGTAAATTTTGTATCTGTTCAAGGAGAAGTAACAACAAAAATACTTTATCTTACCGATGAAGATAAATTTGAAAGTTTTTATGTAAATGAATCTTTTAAAGAAGAAATTGAAGTCGAGAGCGTGAGCAGAGAAAATTTAGTAGAAGCATATTTAAAAGTTAAAGAAGATGGAGTTTCTACGCAAATTGATGAATCAGAAAAAGGGCAAGTTCTTACTGTAAAAGTTCCAGTGATAGCATTTGTTCGGGTTTATCAAAATGAACTTGTTTCAGTTGTTAAAGATTTATATAGTTTGAAAAATGAAATCAGTATTTCTACTGAATCATTCGAGAATTCTATTGTTTGTCCACTTATGACTATTGAAGAAAAAATTGAAGGCAACTTGACACTTGATGAAGATGCTCCAAGAGTAGATAAAGTTTTGTTTTTCTGTGGTAATAATGTAAATCTGACAAACATTTATGTTGAAGATGATAAGATTCATGTTGAAGGAATAGCAAAAACAAACGTTGTTTATTTAAATGACGAAACAAATTCTTTGAATAGTGTTCAAGTTGAAGTGCCTTTTACAGTAAGCGAAAAGTTTGATAATGGTTGCAATGGTGCAATAACTGCAAATGCTATAGTAACTGATGTGGATGTTGTAGTCAAGAAAGGTAGAGATTTATATTATGATGCAAAAGTAAAAATAAATTTAATTTGTGCTCATGATAGTATTTCAGCAGTTATTTCTCAAGCTAATGCTAATGACCTCTTACCAGAAAAGGATTATGCGATGGAAGTTTTGTTTGCTCAAAAAGACCAAAATGCTTGGGATATTGCAAAATCTGCACATGTATCAGTTGAACAAATTATGTTGCAAAATCCTGAACTTGTTTTCCCTCTCGAAGAAGATACTAGTGTGATTTTATATTACAAAAAAATTTAGAAAAAATGTAAAATAGAAAACGGACTTTAAAGTTCGTTTTTTATTTTATCAAATTTGATATTTTTTGATATTTTTTTTTGATTTTTTGCAGCAAAACAAGCAATAAATTAACTAGGTGAAAAATGAAATACATAATTTTAGCAATTTCTTCAATTTTTATTATTCTTATTTTAGCAATATCGGGTTTTACATTTTCAAATGAATGTAATGTTGAATATTTGAGAATCCATATTCGTGCCAACTCAAATTCTTCTGCTGACCAAGAGGTTAAATACAAAGTCAAAGATGCAGTTGTTGAAGCGCTTATTCCCGTTTTAAGTGAAATAGAAACTTTTGATCAGGCCATTGAAATTATTTCTAATAATTTTTCTATGATAGAAAATGTCGCAAATCAAATCCTTCAATCTAATGGTTTTACATATTCTTCAAAAGCAAAAATAGCCAACGAATATTTTCCAACAAGAACTTATGAAAATATTACTTTGGAAGAAGGTTATTATGATGCATTAATTTTAAACTTGGGCAGTGGTGAAGGTGATAATTGGTGGTGTATAGTTTTTCCTGCTTTTTGTTTTACACAAACCAAAAATTTCGACAACTTGGAATATATTTCGCAAATTTGGGAGATAATTAAAAGTGTAATTCAAAAATAGGAGGTTTTATGAAAAAACGAATTTTTGCGACCCTTTCACTTTTATTTGTCTTTATGTTGACTTTTGCTGGTGTTTTTGTTACATATTTTTCTTTTTTTGATTCATCTATTACACAAACAGAAGGTGCATTGACTACAAGTGAAACAAAAACGGCTCAAACAAAATTAAAAAGATGGGGATACTATACAGGTTCTGTTGATGGTATTTATGGAACTTTGACAAAACAGGCGGTAAGATATTTCCAAAGTAAAAATGGTCTTTCTGTTGATGGAATTATAGGACCTAAAACTGCTGCGGCTCTTGGAATGACTTTGTCAGGTTCAAGCTCCTCAATTTCTTCTAGTGATTTAAATCTTCTAGCTAGATGTGTTTATGCTGAAGCTAGAGGAGAACCATACACAGGGCAGGTTGCTGTTGCCGCTGTTGTTTTAAACAGAGTAAAAAGTGCATCTTTTCCTAATACTATAGCAGGTGTAATTTATCAACCTTATGCATTTACGGCAGTTGATGATGGGCAAATAAATTTATCGCCAAATGATACCGCTTACAAGGCAGCACAAGATGCGTTAAATGGTTGGGATCCAACTTATGGCTGTATTTATTACTTTAATCCTGCCACTGCAACAAGTTCTTGGATTTGGTCAAGAGAACAAGTCGTAACAATAGGCAGTCATATATTTGCTAGGTAGGAGGTGAAAGATGAGTAAAGTAATTAATGAAACTGAAAAAAATAAAAATGAAAATAATGAAAAATATTCATTAGGATTAGACAGCAATATTAAAGTAAAGAATGTAAAAAGTAATAAAGAAATCATTGATTTTGGCAAAAATGAGGAAATTTCAAAAAGAAACATAAAAAAGAAAAATAGATTAATAAAAGGACTTGCTATTTCAACCGCAGTATTTTCTGTTGCAACATTAGGGCTTGGTATCGCGTACGGGGTAAGTCAAGTGCAGGCAAACAATTATAGGGTTAGTCTTGAAAATGTTTACAAGAAAAACTTTTACAATCTTTTAGATAGTGTAAATACTGCAGAAAATGATATGGCAAAACTACTTGCTAGTTCTTCTACAACTTATCAAACAAAAATGTTAACATCTGTCGCAAAGTCCTCAAATGAAGCACAAATTTCTGTTTCAGGTTTACCATTAACGGAAGGTGATATTTTTGATATGGTAAAAATGATTAATCAAATATATGGTTACACAAGCACTCTTTCTTCAAAAGTAGCAAAAGGTGAGGCTTTAACTAATAGTGAAATTGAAACTTTGGAAGATGTTTATCAAAATATTTTAGTCTTAAAAAATCAATTAAATGAATTTGCAAGAAAAATGCAAACAGGTTATTCAATTTTAGATGCAAGCTTGTATAACAGCGATGGAACAAACAATTTCACAGAGATATTTACTCAAATGAACGATTTGGATGTAAAATATCCTACAATGATTTATGATGGGCCATTCTCTGATTCTGTTGTTAATAGTGAAATTAAAGGGTTAACCGGTAGTGAAGTAAGTGCAGAAGTTGCAAAAGAAAAAATAACTAAATATTTTAAAAATCTTGTTGAATTAAATTATGAAGAAACAACAAAAGGGAGATTTGAAACATATAATTTTAGAGCAAAAAATTCTGACGATGAAATGTTGTATATTCAAGTTACAAAAATTGGTGGCAACATTTTAACCGTAAGCGGTGCAGGTAGCAATGGAAGTGCAAATGTTTCAGAAGAAGATGCAAAAAACCTTGCTATAAACTTTGCTAAAAACAACGGCATTGAAAATGCTCAAGTTGTATGGTCTGATGGACTTTATGACGATTTATATCTAAATATTGCACCTGTTCAAAATGGAATTATATTGTACCCTGACCTTGTAAAAGTAAAAATAAATCTTTTGACTGGAACAGTAGTGGGGTATGATTCAACTTCATATTTCACAAATCATACAAATAGAACTTTAAATCAAGGTGGAATTTCAGCTTCTCAAGCCCAAAGCAAGATTTCTAGCGATTTTGTTTTGCAAAAAACAAGAAAAGCTCTTGTGCCACTTGATTATAATAGAGAAGTTGTATGTTATGAAATTGAAGCCACAAAAGATGAAAATACATATTATTTTTATATTAATGTTGAAGATGGTGATACTGAAAATATTTTAAAAGTTATTCAAACAGATAATGGTAGTTTGTTAATGTAAAAAAGATGTTGCAATTTAAGCAACATCTTTTTTATTCTCCTTCAACTTTTGCTTTTTCGTATGCTTCTAAAACAGCAGTTTTAATCATTTCACGAGTTTCTGTGTTGATTGGATGAACTATGTCTTTAAATTCTCCATCTGGTGTTTTTCTGCTTGGCATTGAAATGAAAAGGCCGTCTTTTCCTTCAATAACTTTGATGTCATGCACTACAAAACATTCATCAATTGTGATAGAAGCAACTGCTTTTAATTTTACTTCTTCTTTTGTTACGAGTCTTACTCTTACGTCTGTGATTTTCAAGTCCCTATACCTTCCTTTTTTTTATTTTTACCTTATCGGTTAGTTATATGATACTATTTTTTGAAAAAAAATACAAATATTTTTTAATAAAAACTTAAAAAATCTTTCAACATATTTTTTTATTAATCATAAAAATTATTATGTTTTATTCTTATTGTGGCGTAAAAGTTTTTTATCAATTCAAAAACAAAGTTTCACGCAATCCTATTTTGCTTTTGCATGGTTGGGGAGTAGATAGTTCAATTTTTGACGGAATTATTGCTCAATTTCCTGAAAAATCTTTTTTGTGTGTAGATTTTCCGCCATTTGGTAAAAGTCAAAAAAAGATTGCAAATTTTAGCATATATTCATATGTTGCTTTGATAATGAGTTTATGTGAACATTTATGCATTGATAAATGTGACATTTTGGCACATTCATTTGGCGGCCGAGTTGCAGGAATTCTTGCATCCGTCAAGTGTTCACTTGTGCGTTCATGCATATTTGTAGATAGTGCTGGAATTTTACCAAAAAGAAATTTGAAATATTATTTTAAAATTTATAAATATAAAATTTTAAAAAAACTAGGAAAAAGCACTTTAAATTGTGGCTCAAAAGATTATCAACAACTCGATGATAACATGAAAAAAATCTTTAACGGCATTGTCAATGAAGATATTGCCCCCTATTTTAAAAATGTTCGGTGTAAAAGTTTAATTATTTGGGGCGAAAAAGACAATGAAACCCCTATTTATATGGCTAAAAAAATTCATAAATTTATTAAAAACTCACAACTAGAAATTATAAAAAATGCCGGGCATTTTTGCTTTTTGAATGCTCCACTTTCTTTTAATAAAATTGTTGGTAAATTTTGGGAGGAAATGAAATGATTGTTTATTTGCACACATGCATATTTGCTGTTTTGTTCTTTTGTTGGTCAATTGTTTTTTTTAAACCTTATCAATTAAATCAATATAATATAAACAAATTTTTAAATGATGTTTGCCTTCTGCAATTTTCGTTCGGCGATAAAAATAAAATCAATTGGACAAAACGTTTTATTAGATTTTGTATTTGCTATTTTTTGGCTGGTTTTGGAATATTTTTTTTAATTAGTTTTTACGTTAAAAATCCTGCACTTTTTATTTTAAATATAGCGGTCGTTTTTTTACTAGCACCACTTTTAGTTGCAATTGTACATATGATTGTGTGGCCACTAGAAATACTTATAAAAAAATGCTATATTTCAAAAGCCAAAAAGAAATTGAAAAAGAAAAAAATCATTAAAATTGGTATTACTGGAAGTTATGGGAAGACAAGTACAAAAAATATATTGGCTCATATTTTAGAAAAAGAATACAAAGTTTGTGCTTCCCCACTAAATTACAATACAGAAATGGGTATCACTAAAACCATTTTGAATAATTTAGATGACCATGATGTATTTATTGCAGAAATGGGAGCAAGGCATCGTTTTGATATTAAAAAAGTGGCACAAATAGTTGAACCAGACATTGCAGTCATTACAACTATTGGAAAAGCTCACCTTGAAAGTTTTGCTACAATTTCCACAATCGAAAAAACAAAATTTGAACTTTGTGAAAGTTTGCAAAATGAAGGAAAAGCAGTTTTTAACGGAGATAGTAATAGCACTCTAAAATTATATAAAAAATTTACCGGAAACAAATTTTTAACAAATCAACCTAATTCTTTTGTGTATTGCGAAAATCTGACTTGTTCAAAAGAAGGAAGTAAATTTGATTTAATTGTTGACAGCAAAAGGCTTAAAGTAACAACATCACTTCTAGGGAAATGTAATATTGACAATATCGCTACCGCTGTCGCTGTTGCAAAAATTTTAAACATTTCTGATAAAGATATAATTGATGCCATTAAATCTTTAAGCCCTACTCCGCATAGACTAGAAATAATTTCAAAAAATCCAATAATTATAGACGATTCATATAATTCAAATGAAGTTGGTTTTAATCAAGCACTTGAAGTTTTAGCCCAATTTGATAAAACGAAAATTGTTGTTACGCCCGGCATTGTTGAACTTGGAGAAGAACAATCACAAATAAATTTTAAACTTGGTTGTGCAATAGCAGATGTTGCGGACTTTATCGTAATAATGAATGATGTAAACAAAAATGATTTATATTCGGGAGCAATTTCACATAATTTTAACAAAAGAAATATTTTTTTCGCAAATTCACGAAAAAAACAACAAGAAATTTTAAAATTGTTGGTTAATGAGGCTTCTGTGGTCTTGTTTGAAAATGATTTGCCAGACAATTATAACTAAAAGGAGTAATTATGAAAAATATAGCAGTTTTTTTTGGCGGAAAAAGTGTTGAACATGATATTTCAATTATTACCGCATTGCAAACTCTTTCCCATATGCCTAGTTCATACAAAGTTATACCAATTTATATTACACATGAAAACAAGTTGATATGTGCAGATAATTTAAACAAAGCAGAAACTTATTTAAACTTTTCTAAAAATGTTAAAAATCCAAAAAATGTTTTGATTGATTTTCAATCCCAAAGTCTTTTGATACAAAAAAATAATAAAATTAAGAGCAGAATAAAAATCGACTGTGCCCTGCTGTGTAACCATGGAAGATTTGGCGAAGATGGTGCATTGCAAGGATTGCTTGAATTTGCACAAATCCCTTACACTTCTTCAAATGTTTCTAGCTCCGCTTTGACTATGGATAAAACGTTGACAAAACTCTTATTAAAAGCAAATTTAATTAACAATTTGCCATATGTGCAATTTGACAAATGCTCATATAAAGCGAAGAAAATGAAATATTTGCAATCAATAAAAAAGAATATAAAATTTCCGTGTATTATAAAACCGGCAAATCTTGGGAGTAGTGTTGGTATTGACATATGCGAATGTGAAGCACAACTTGAAGAAAAAATAGAACAAGCATTCAATTATGATTCAATTATTCTTGTTGAAAAATATCTTACAAATGCAAGAGAGTTTAGTTGTGCAGTTGTTAAAATAAATGATATTGCGCTGCCAAGCAAAGTCAATGAAGTAAACAGAAGCAAAATTTATACGTTTGAAGAAAAATATTTAAAAGAAAGAGAAGAAGGGAAAAGTGTTATTGACAAAACTCTTCATGATAAGTTGAAAAAGATGGCAGTTAAGGCATATAACGCATTGAGATGTGATGGTGTTGTTCGAATAGATTTTTTGTATGATAAAAAAACTGACAAATTATATGTAAATGAATTAAATTCTATTCCTGGTTCCCTTTCTTTCAACATGTTTGATGGAACATTTGAAGACCTTATTGATGTGTTAATTGAAGAAGGTATTGAAAAAGCCAGCAAAGAAAAAGAAATTGAATATTTATTCAATAGCAAAGCTATCGAAAATTATATAAAAATCAACAAATCAAATAAAAGTATAAAAAAATAATAAGTAATAATATTCGTAAAAATGAATAATTATGCATTATTGTCATAAAATTAATGTCGCAAAATGTCTTGTTTTGTAGTCTTTAAACAAAAGAGCCATGAATTAAGTAAAATTGTAAATTGGAGGTTTTATGAAACTTGCAAACATTTTAGATGGTGTGGAATTAAAAAAAATAGACAAAACAATATTTGATTTTGAAATTGAGGATATAAAGATTAATCACGAGCAAGTTCAAAGTGGTGATATGTTTATTGCTATGAAAGGTATTAATTTTGATGGGAATGATTTTGTTACATCAGCTTTAAAAAATGGGGCACAAGTGATTGTTAGTGAAAAAGAATTCCCTTATGCAAATGTAGTGGTAGTAAAAGATGCTAGAAAAGCGTATGCACAAATTTGCAAAAATTTTTTTGAAAAAGCATGTGATAAGTTAAAAATAATTGGAGTTACAGGTACAAATGGGAAAACTACAACAGCCAACATTATTTCAAATATCTTAAAAGAAAATGGCGAAAATGTGGCAACTATTGGTACATTAGGAGTTTCTTTTAACAACCAGATTATCGACACAGGAATGACTACACCAGATCCTTATCAATTGCACAAATTGTTTTCCAAAATGCTTGATGAAGGCGTGAAATATGCAGTCATGGAAGTTTCGGCACATGCTCTTGCATTAGATAAAATGGAAGGAGTAAAATTTGAAATTGGGGTACTTACAAATATAACCGAAGACCATCTAGATTTTTTTAAAAATATGGATAACTACGCAAAAGCAAAAATAAGTTTTTTTTCTCCTAAATTTATAAAAATGGGCATAGTTTGTGGTGAAAATGAATATGGAAAAGAATTGATGTTTAATCCTAAAGTGCCAATTATTTGTTATGGAAAAGGAATTGGTTATGATGTAAATGGTAAAAATATATCTTATTCTTTCAAGGGATGTGATTTTGATTGTGAATTTTTGGATGAAAATATTAAAATTAGCAGTAACTTGGTAGGGGAATATAATGTTGAAAATTTGCTTGCTGCTATTGCAGTGACAAGGTCCATTGGCGTTCCTTCTTCAACAATACAAAAAAGCATAAAAAATTTAGCACCTGTAGAAGGTAGATTTAATGTTATAAATTTAAAAAATAAAAATATTATTATTGATTATGCCCACACTCCTGATGGCCTTGAAAAAGTTTTGTCAACAGCAAAAAAACTTTCCAACAACAAACTTGTATGCATTTTTGGTTGTGGCGGAAATAGAGATAGACAAAAAAGGCCAATTATGGGAAAAATTGCTTGCAAATATGCAGATGATGTTATTTTGACTAGTGATAATCCTAGATTTGAAGATCCTTACAAAATTATGGAAGAAGTCGCTGTAGGTTTTACAAAACCTTGTAAAGAAATTTGCGACAGGAAAAAGGCTATCAATTATGCCTTAAAAAAATATAAAGATAAAACTACAATTGTGATTGCTGGGAAAGGTGCAGAAGAATATCAAGAAATAAATGGAGTGAAATACCCATTTAGTGATTTTCAAGTTGTTTATGAGGCTTATAAAGAAAGTTTAAAACCTTTTAAAAAAAACAAAAGCTATCCATTTGAAGAAGAAAATTATTAAAAATCATTAATTACGACTAAATTATAAATTTTGCCATAAAATATTTTAGGAGGAAGTATGCTTAAATATTATATGGCTTTTTTGCTTGCTTTACTTTTGGGGATTTTATTGTCTTTTCCTATTTTAAAACTTTCTAAAAAATTTCATCTCTCTCAAACAATTTTACATTATGTGGACAAGCATGCAGGGAAAAGTGGGACGCCTACTATGGGTGGGTTAATTTTTATTTTTGCTATTATTTTTTCATCGTTGTTTTTCTTGCAAGGTCAAATTTTAAATTCAATTCTTGCTCTTGCGACCATGTTTGGTTACGGACTTTTGGGATTTTTGGATGATTTTATTAAAGTCAAATTTCACAAAAATGAAGGACTTAAACCATATCAAAAAATTATTGGACAAGTGGGGTTGTCTTTAATTTTTGCAATTTATGTTTACTTGAATATTGGAGGAAAACTTGAATTTTTTGGATTAAAAATTGATATAGGGTTTTTTATAATTCCTTTTATTGTTTTCTTTTTTGTTGCAGTAACAAATTCAGTAAATCTTATTGATGGACTTGATGGACTTGCTGGAGGGGTTAATAGTGCTTACTTTTTATTTTTTGGTTTCATTTTAATTTTATTAGGATTTGAGCAATATGCGTTGCTCTGTTTTGCTTGTGTTGGTGCTTTGCTTGCATTTTTAATCGTAAATTGTTTTCCTGCTAAAATTTTTATGGGTGATACAGGCTCGCTTGCTCTTGGGGGACTTATGGCGTCAATTGCTGTTCTTTCTTCTACCGAATTATTAATGCCAATAATAGGTCTTGTTTTTGTTGTTACCGTTCTATCTGATATCTTACAAGTTGCATATTATAAAAAAACTCACAAACGAATTTTTCTAATGGCGCCTCTTCATCATCATTTTGAAAAAAAAGGTGTGCATGAAAATAGAATAGTCTTCGTATATATATTAATAACATTAGTGCTTGGCTTAATTGTATTTTTAAGTTATATGGCACTTACAGGAGTTATTTGATATGTTTAATTTAAGAGGAAAAAACGTTCTTGTCTATGGGCTTGGTTTAAGTGGCCAATCTGCTTGCAAATTATTGCACGAAAAAGGTGCATGCGTAAGCATATATGATGACGAAAACAAATTTTCCTCTTTTTATTCTTTCGAAAAAAATCCTACAATAAAAAAATTTGATTTGGTTGTAGTAAGTCCCGGAATAAAAGTTTTGGGAAACAAACTTATAACTTTTTTTATGGTGAACAATGTTCCTATTATAAGTGAACTTGATTTAGGCTTTTTGTTTTGCAAAGGTAAAGTTATTGGTATAACAGGGACAAACGGAAAGACTACAGTTACATCTCTTGTTGGTGATATTTTTAAAAAAGCAAAAAAAGAAGTTTTTGTATGTGGCAATATTGGGTTGCCTTTAAGTAGTGTAGCAATGAAAACCACAAAAAAAAGTTATATTGTTTGTGAGGTAAGCAATTTTCAATTGGAGTTATCAAGATATTTTAACTCTTCGCTTGCATGTGTTTTAAATTTGGCACCTGACCATCTTGATAGGCATGGAAGTTTTGAAGAGTATTTGGCAATCAAAAAAAAGATTTTGGTAAAAAAAAGAAGTCAAAAGGTTGTTTTAAATTTTGATGATGAAATCACAAGAAAGTTAATTGTTAGCAAAAGAACTTTGTTTTTTTCAAAGAAATTGTTAAATAAAGGTGTTTTTATTAAAAATAATGCTATTTATTTTAATAAAGTCAAAATTGTTTCATGCAACGATATTCCTTTGTTTGGAGAAAAAAATCTTGAAAATGTTTTGGCATCAGTTGCCATAGCTTGTAGTTTTAAAATTAAACCTTCTGTAATTAAACAAGCAATTGTGGAATTCAAAGCGCCTTCGCATCGTTTAGAATATCTAGGGCAAGTAAATGGTGCAGATGTTTTTGATGACTCAAAAGCGACCAACATTTCTGCAAGTGTTTGTGCTATTGAAGCGCTTGGTGGTAAAAAAATTGTGCTATTAATTGGTGGACTGAACAAAGATTTTAAATTTGATGAAATATTTTCTAAAGGTTATGATTTTGAACAGGTTTTATGTTTTGGTAGTTGTGGAGCGCAAGTTTTTGACTGTGCTTGCAAATATGGATATCAACCACTTATTTTCCCAAGCATGAAAAATGCAACATATTATGCAAAAGAAAATGCTAAAAAAGGGCAAAAGATTTTACTTGCACCTGCATGTGCAAGTTTTGATGAATTTTCTTCTTATGCTGTTAGAGGAGAAGTGTTTAAGGAGATAATGTTTGGTGTTTACGACAAAATCGAAATGCAATAAAAACATTTTTGTAATTGTTCTGCTTGTTTTGGCACTTACTGGATTTGGTTGCCTTATGGTATATAGTGCTAGTTTTTATAGTGCTCAATATCACTATGGTAACCAATATTTCTTTTTGTTGAAACAAATTTTGGGCGTAGTACTTGGAATTATTGCCATGATATTTTTTAGTTTTGTTGATTACCATTTGTTGAAAAAATACAAGTATTGGATTGTCGGGGTAACAATTGTTTTGCTTGTTTTAGTTTTTGTTCCGGGTATAGGTATGGAAAGTTATGGGGCAAAACGCTGGATTTCTCTTTTTGGCTTTTCAATTCAACCTTCTGAAATCGCAAAATTTGCTTTGGTTATTTTTATTGCTAGTTATTTAAGTGATAATCATGATAAAGTCAAAACCTTTAAAGGGCTATTGCCAGTCCTTTTGTTGGGCGGAACTATTTGTTTGTTGACTATGCTTGAGCCCAGTATGAGCGTGACAATGTGCATTGGGTTTGTTACTCTATTTATGCTTATTATAGGAGGCATGAGTAAAAAACACACGTTAATGTTTTCAATGCCCTCGGCTGCAGTTGTTCCGCTTTTAATTGTTTTGGAACCTTACCGTTTAAAAAGACTTATGGCTTTTATTAACCCTTGGGCTTCCCCACAGGGAGAAGGTTTTCAACTTATTCAATCATTGTATTCGCTTGGAAGCGGAGGATGGTTTGGTGTTGGAATTTTTAATTCTAGACAAAAATATTTGTTTTTGCCTTTTGCTGAATCAGATTTTATTCTATCTATCATTGGAGAAGAAATCGGTTTTGTTGGTGTTTGCCTTTTGATGCTTGTCTTTTTTGCTTTAATATTTAAACTTTTTCAAATTGCTTTGAATGCAAAAGACAGGTTTGGAGCAATGCTAGTATGTGGTGTGGCATTTATAATTGGAATACAAACACTTTTAAACATCGCTGTTGTTACTGGCTCAATACCTCCAACAGGCCTTCCTCTTCCATTCATTTCAAGTGGTGGGACATCCGTTTCGGTTTTTATGGCAGGTATTGGAATTTGTTTGAATGTTTACAAACAAAGCCAAGGACAAGATTATAAATTAATAAAATTAAAGACAAAACAAGAAACTTTTGTATAATTTATTTGTTTACTTTTGGCATCATTATTGACTTTTTTAGGAACTTATGTTAGAATCTTTCCGCGAGGTTTACATGAAAGGAAAAAATATGTCTTTTATAGAAGATGAAATTAGAAGAATAACAGATAAATTTTACAAAAAACAAATTAGAAAAGATAAGTTTGATTTTACAATAAAACGCTTAAATTGCTTGAAAAAATTGTGTATTTTAAACAATGTAGATGCGACTGTTGAAAATAGTTTTTCTCTGTTGCTTTCTGGAGCAGACTTGAAAGAAGCAATGAAAAATGAAAACGTGAGTATAGTATCTCAAAACAGTGATTATTTTAATTTGTATATGAATATTAATTTTTATGTAAAACGATACAATTACAACGTTGATCAAAAAAATTGCTTTAGAGCTTTACAATTTTGTGGAATAAGAGTTGATGGAGTTAAAGAATATTTTTATTTTCCAAAAATTTTAAGATTTGACCCTACACTTGTTAAAATGAAAATTGAAAACAAGGAAAAATATCCAAATGGTCTTGAAAAATCATTTTTTAATACTATGGGAATAAAAATAAAACAACAACAGAAAAATTTGGATGAAGAAGAAAAATAAACAGGTTTTTAAGCCTGTTTTTTTGTCACAGATGAATTATTTTTCATATATTGAAATATGGATAAATTTTTTATTAATGGGCAAAACAGACTTGTTGGAGAAGTCAAAATGGATTGTGCCAAAAATGCTTTATTGCCAATTTTGGCTGGTTCAATTATGGTGGAAGGGGAAGTTTTATTGAAAAATGTTCCACTTTACAAAGATGTGCTTGCAATGATTGAAATTTTAAAAAATTTGGGAGCAAAAATCATTTGGCAAGGCAAAAATCTTTTTATAGACTCAACCAATATACATAAATGTGAAATTTCGCATGAACTTGCATCTCCTGTGCGTTCATCTATTTTTACTTTGGGGCCTATTTTAGCGAGAATTGGCAAGGCAAAAGTTGCTTATCCTGGCGGTTGCAATATTGGTCTTCGTCCAATTGATTTACATCTTCAAGGGCTTCGGGATTTAGGGTGTAAAATTAACGAGAAAAATGGCTACATATATGGGCAGAAAGAGAAACGAATAAAACATGATATATCATTAAAGTTTCCAAGTGTTGGTGCAACTGAAAACATAATGATGTTTGCAACTCTTTTTGATGGTGAAACAAGAATATACAACCCTGCTAAAGAGCCTGAAATAGTTGATCTTGCAAAATTTTTAAATAAATGCGGTGCAAAAATTAAGGGTGCTGGAAGTGATTTAATAGTAATAAATGGTGTAAAAAAACTTCATGGCGTCAATTATAAAGTTATTTATGATAGGATTGAGTGTGGTACATTTTTGATAGCTGGTGCAATGAATGGGGGAGAACTCGTATTAAAAAATTGTGATTTTACGCATAATTTGGTTTTGATAGAGAAATTGCGTAGTTGTGGGTGTAAAATATATTGTGAAAAAGGGAAAATCAATATCATTGCACCAAAGAAGCTAAAAAGTTTTGGTGAGATTGAAACAGAAGTATATCCGGGTTTTCCAACAGATTTACAATCCCAAATGGTGACACTTGCAACAATTAGCAAAGGGCGAAGTTTGATTTTTGAAAATCTTTTTGAATCAAGGTTTAATTATGTTGCCGAACTCCTTAAAATGGGTTGTGACATAAAATTTAAGTCTTCTGTTTGTGTGGTAAATGGCAAAGATAATCTTTATGGGGCAGATGTAAGTGCAACCGATTTAAGAGGTGGAGCAAGTCTAGTTTTAGCAGGTCTTGTGGCTGAAGGCTATACTACTATTTCAAATGTTAATCTTATTGAAAGGGGATATTTTGATTTTGATAAAAAGTTGAAAAAACTTGGTGCAGATATAAAAAGAATTTGACAATAGACAAATTTTTAAAATCTTAAAAAAAATCTTGTATTTAATTTTGAAATAGGTTAAAATGTAGTTAATGAATAAAAAAACGAAAAAAATAATTATTTCATTGACTACAATTTTGTTTTTTGTGGGGATTTTGATTGTTTTATCTTTCACGGTTTTTTCGTTAAAAAAGGTTGAATTAAATTTTAAAACTTCTCATTCACAAATTTCTGTAACAGAAGAAGAAATTGTTGACGGCGGAGATTTTGGCTACGGTCAAAGTGTGTTTTTTCATAACAAAAAGCAATATATAGAAAAAATAGAAAGTATTGATCCATACATTCAAGTAATAAATATTGAAACAGTGTTCCCATCAACTTTTGTAGTGCATATTGCTCAAAGGCAGGAAGTTTATTCAATAAAAATTGACGATAAATATTTTATTGTTGATCAAAATTTAAAAATCTTAAAAATAGAAAGTGACTTTGTGTCATCGCAATCAAATTCAATGCTTTTGGAAGGTATAGAAATCCTTGAAAAAGATTATAAAGTTGGTGACTATATAGAATCAAATAACTATCTTGACACATACTCTGCTTTTTTTGCTTGCAATAGGACGCTTGCAGAACAAAAATCTTTAATTGAAAGTATTCAATTTGAAGAAGAATTTGACAGCATTGTTAATAAAACTTTAATCAATTGCAACTTATATCTTTTTGGTGGACAAACTGTTTCTATAAAAAATTGTTTTTATGGGTTTAAATATAAAGCAAATATGTTTTTATCGGTGTATTCTCAACTATATTCTTTAGTTGGGCAAAAAATCAATGCCAGTGATGAAAACGATCCATCTGTTTGGACAGAAGAACTTTTAGGGAATTGCTGTATAATTGTTAACAATTATTATAACTATACAGAACATAGCGAAAATGAATGCTATTTTAATGTTGTACCAAAGCAATAAATTTATTTTAAAACAATTTTAATTTGACATTATTTTATATATATATTAAAATATATTCATAAATGCAAATATGCACATATTTTAAAATTTATGGTGGATTATGAAAAAAGATAAAGTTTTGGTTTTTGAGTTTGGCTCATCTGCAATTAGAGCAATGCTTGCCGGCAGGGGACTAAATGGTACTTTTGTTGTTAAAGCATATAAAGAAGTTGAATATGACGGCTTTTATGAAGGTTGGTTTTTGGCTCCTGATAAATTAAATATGCTTATTTCACAACTTGTAAGCGAATTTGATTGTGTCGAAAAAGGAAATGGAAAAGTTTACATAGGCGTGCCTGCAGAATTTTCTTCAGTAAGTGCTTGCTCGGTTTCACTAAATCTAGGAAATAGAAGAAAAATTAAGCAAGCAGATATTGACCAAATTTTTTATATGGCTAGCGAAAAAGCAAAAGACAAAAATGTTGAGATTTTGTCTGTCAATGCGTTGTCTTATTTGCTTGATGATGGAAGATTGTCATATTCACCAATTGGCGAGGTAGCAAATTCAATCAATGCAAATCTTTCTATCATATATGCAAACAAATCTTTTATTGATCTTTTGAATAAAATTGTTTCTGCAAACAACTTTGAAAGTGTTGAATATATTTCAGAACCACTTGCTCAAGCTATGTTTGTTATTTCAAGTCAAAATAGAGAAGATTTGTCACTTTTAATAGATGTTGGAGATTTAACAACAAGTGCTTGTTTTGTAAAAGGAGAAGGGCTTAACAATCTTGCAAGTTTTTCTCGTGGTGGCGGATTTATTACCAATGACCTTGCAGAAGCGTTCGATCTATCGATGTCTGAAGCAGAAAGGTTAAAAGGTCAAATTGTGCTATCTTTAAAAGGCAAATCTAATGATTTTTACGAATTGGTAACTGATTACGGAAAAATTATAAAGATTCCATTAAACACTGCCAATGAAATTGTTTCTTACAGGATAGATGAAATTGCCGAAGCAGTTTCAAAATGCACGCAAATGTTTTCAAATAATTATATTAACTACCTTCCTGTTTATCTTACAGGTGCAGGATTAAGTAAAATAAAGGGCGGAAGGGATTATTTAGCAAAATGCTTGGGTAGGAATGTAAAATATGGTGTACCTCCTATTCCAGCAAAAGACAAACCTGAATTTGCATCAATTTACGCACTTGTTAATTCTGCTTTAAACTCTTAAGGAATGCATAAAAATGCATAAATTACAAAAAAAATGAAAATTTATGCATTTTGTCAAAAAAATTTTTAAGAAATTATTGCAAAATTTAAAAAAAAGTATTACAATAGGGTAGATAATTCAAAAGGAGTTTATTATGAATAACGATATGTTAAGAACGGCTGTTGCAAAAATTAAAGTTGTTGGTGTCGGTGGCGGTGGAAATAACGCTGTAAACAGAATGATTGATGCAGGTGTTTCATCTGCTGAGTTTGTTGCTGTTAACACTGATAAACAATCTCTTTTGGTAAGTAAAGCAGAAACAAGACTTCAAATTGGCGAAAGATTGACAGGTGGGCTTGGTGCTGGTGCAAAGCCTGAAATTGGTCAAAAAGCGGCAGAAGAGAGCAAAGCTTCAATTACTGACATGCTTAAAGGAACAAATATGGTCTTTATCACTGCAGGAATGGGTGGTGGAACAGGCACAGGTGCTGCTCCAGTTATTGCACAAATCGCAAAAGAACTAGGAATTTTGACAGTTGCTGTTATAACAAAACCTTTTGCTTTTGAAGGTCCTATCAGAGCAAAAAATGCAGAAGAAGGTCTTGAAAATTTGAGAAAGTATGTTGACTCTTTGGTTGTTATTCCAAATGAAAAACTTTTACAAATCGTTCCTAAGAAAACTCCTCTTTCTGAATCTTTTAGATTTGCTGATGATGTTTTAAGACAAGGTGTTCAAGGTATTTCTGACCTTATCGTTTATCCAGGTCTTATCAACCTTGACTTTGCTGATGTTACAACTATTATGAAGGGCAAAGGGCTTGCACATATGGGTATCGGCTATGGTTCAGGAGACAACAAAGCTCTTGACGCTGTAAAACAAGCTGTTGCTTCTCCTCTTCTTGAAACAACAATTGAAGGAGCAACCGGACTTCTTATTAATATTAAAGGTGGCAACGATTTGACTCAAGATGATGTAAATGAAGCCGCTTCACTTGTTAGAGAGGTTGTTGATAGTTCTTGCAATATTATTTTGGGAACTAGCATTGACGAAAATATGCATGATGAAGTAGAAATTACTTTGATCGCAACAGGATTTAAAAATCCTCAAGCAGAAGAAGAAAAGAAAGAAAATGTTATGGATAGTGCTCGTTCTATTGGGAATATGGGACAAAAACCTGAAATGCCTTCTGCGAGAAGCATATTCTCAGGATACATACAAAAAGAAAGAGAAGAACAAATGGCAAAACCAAATGTTTCTTTGGAAAGAGCAAGCGAAGACAAAACTTCTTCAAGACTTGACATTTCTTCAAATGTTCCACCTTGGATTGAAAAATTAAGAAAAAACAGAAAATAAAAGATAGGCATGCCTATCTTTTATTTGTCACTTTATAGAATTTTAAGCACAGACAAAAAAGCAAAGAAAAAGAGTATTTTCGACTTTTTTATAGTTTGTGCTTTTTTTATTATGTTTTATCATAAAACAAAGGTGGTAATGATGCAAATTTTGATTGAGCAAACATTACTAATAAATTGTTTGCAAAACATTTTGATATTAAATTTAACATCTTTACTTGCAAAACAAAAAGCAAAGTTTATATTTCTTATTTCCTTATTTGCAGGGGCTTTTGCTTTAATTTTGCCTATTTTTAATTTAAACGGAATATTTAAAATGCTTATTCAAATTCCTGTTTCTGCTATTATTGTTTCGCTTGCTTTTAAATATGATTCTTTTAAAAAATTTCTTTTTATCCTCTTTTCCTTTTATATTTTTACTTTTTTGCTTGGTGGTGCATGTTTTGCTTTTAAGGAATCTTTTGGAGATTTTCCTTTGTTTATAGTTTCGGTTATAAGTCTTGTTATCTATTTGCTAACTAAATTTGTTTTATTTTATCACAACAGGCTTTTAAGAATAAAAAGTTTTACATATAAAGTGACAATAAAAGCAAATGGTCAAGAAATAAATGAGCAAGG
>CALWTO010000011.1 GCA_944384485.1 uncultured Clostridia bacterium | reverse complement strand
TATCTGTTTCAAAAGTATTTAATCTGTCTATAATTTTTGAAACTAATTATAAAAAAGAGTTTTACTTTGAAAGTAGAACTCCTTTTTTCTTGTTTATTCTGCTAGTTTCAAAATGATTTGACCTTGCTAGGTTTTTTGTTTTACTTTTTTATCAACAACTTTTCAAGTTCTTTGCATTTTTCTTCATCCATTTCTTCCACTCCTTCCAATCTATAGGGAAGATTTAATTTTTTATATTTAACTACTCCAATAGTTTTATATGGCAACAATTCAATTTTTTCAACATTTTTTAATTTATTCGCAAATGTTTTTAATTTTAAAACATGCCCTTCATCATCATTTAATCCCGGAACGATAACTTGTCTTAACCAAATTTTGTTTCCGTTTTCCTGAACTTGATTTAAAAACTCTTGAAAATATTTTATAGGTTGTCCTGTTAATTTTTTATATTCTGTTTCATCAACAGCTTTCACATCTAAAATAACAAGATCAACATATTTTAGAATTTCTTTGTAATCTCCAAATCCTACACCTGCAGTATCAATAGCCGTATTTATATTTTTTTCTTTGCAAAGCTTTAAACATTCAAGTAAAAATTCTGGTTGAAGAAGTGGCTCTCCTCCAGAAAAAGTTACGCCACCGTCTTCTCCATAATAATTTTTGTATTTACAAATTTTTTGGACAAGTTCTTCCGCCGTCATTTTCGAAACTTTGTCATCTTTATTCCATGTTTCAGGATTATGGCAATATTTACAACGAAGGTGACAACCCTGCAAAAAGGCAACGAACCGTATTCCCGGTCCATCAACAAGCCCCATTGTTTCTATACTGTTAATGTTTCCATAAATCTTTTTCATTATTTTTATATTTTTTCGTGGAAAGTTCTTGCAATAACTTCTTCTTGATGAGCACGAGAAAGTTTGTTGAAATTTACAGCATAACCTGAAACCCTTATTGTAAGAGTTGGATATTTGTCTGGGTGTTCCATTGCATCAATAAGTTTCTCTCTATTTAAAACATTTACATTGATGTGTTGAGCTCCTTGTTTAAAATAACCATCAAGTATTCCAACAAGATTTTTTACTCTTCCTTCTTCACTATGGCCAAGTGCGTTTGGAACAATTGAAAATGTGTTTGAAACACCGTCTTGACAACAATCACAATATGGTATTTTTGCAACAGAGTTTAATGAAGCAAGTGCTCCAGAACTATCTCTTCCATGCATTGGGTTTGCTCCAGGAGCAAAAGGACAACCTGCTTTTCTTCCATCTGGAGTGTTTCCTGTTTTCTTTCCATACATAACATTTGAAGTGATTGTAAGTGCACTTAAAGTGTGGTGTGCGTTTCTATAAAGTTTGTTTTTCTTTAAACAAGAAATAAAATGTTTAACTATTTCAACAGCAATCTCATCAACTCTATCATCATCGTTTCCATATTTTGGATAGTCGCCGTCAATTTTAAAGTCAACTGCAATTCCTTGTTCATTTCTGATAGGGGTTACCTTTGCATACTTAATCGCAGAAAGAGAGTCAGTTGCAACTGAAAGTCCAGCAATACCAAATGCCATAAGTCTGTCAACCATTGTATCGTGGAGTGCCATTTGTCCTGCTTCGTAAGCATATTTATCATGCATATAATGGATGATATTCATTGCATCAACATATGTTTTTGCAACTTTTTCAAGAGTTTCAAAATATGATTTTTTAACTTTGTCGTATGATAAAATTTTGTCTTTCATAGGTTTTATACCATCAACAACAGTTTTTCCGCTCTTTTCGTCTTTTCCTTCATTGATTGAATAAAGCAACGATTTTGCCAAATTGCATCTTGCACCAAAGAATTGCATTTGTTTTCCAACTTTCATTGCTGAAACACAACAAGCTATTGCATAATCGTGTCCATAAATTGGTTTCATAACATCATCGCTTTCATATTGAATACTATCAGTCAAAATTGATATTTTTGCACAAAACTTTTTAAAGTTTGCAGGTAATTTTGTTGACCATAAAACAGTTAAGTTTGGTTCTGGACTTGGGTCAAGATTGATTAAACTATGCAAAAATCTGAAACTGTTTTTTGTAACTAAACTTTTCTTATCATCAAGCATCCCCCCAATGCTTTCTGTAACCCAAGTAGGATCACCCGCAAAAATTTCATCATATTCAGGAGTCCTTAAATGACGCACGAGTCTTAATTTTATAGTAAATTGATCAACGAGTTCTTGAGCTTCCTCTTCAGTCAATTTTCCATCTTTTAAATCTCTTTCAACATAAATATCTAAGAAAGTTGAAACTCTTCCCAAACTCATTGCTGCACCATTGTTTTCTTTAACAGATGCAAGGTATCCAAAATAAGTCCATTGAAATGCTTCTCTAGCATTTTGAGCAGGCATAGAGATGTCAAAGCCATATCTTTTTGCCATGCTTTTGATTTTTTCTAGAGCCTTAATTTGTTCATTAACTTCTTCTCTTAATCTAATAATTTCTTCACTATCAATATTTAATAATTTATCGCTTATTAAGTCTTTTTTCTTTTCTTCAATTAATCTATCTATACCATAAAGAGCGACTCTTCTATAATCACCAATTATTCTTCCTCTTCCATAAGCATCAGGAAGTCCAGTGATAAGCCCTGCGCTTCTTGCCTTTCTTATATCAGGAGTGTAAGCATCAAAGACACCATCGTTATGAGTTTTTCTCATTCCGTTCAAAAAACAATTTTCGAGATTTTTATCAAATTTTTTGTTGTAAGCCTTTAAAGATTGCTCAACCATTCTAAAACCACCAAAAGGATTTACAATTCTTTTAAGTGGTGCATCAGTTTGAAGACCAAATATAACTTCATTCTTCTTATCAATATAACCCGCATCAAAATTGTCAATGCCAGAAACATGTTTTGTGTCAACGTCAAGACATCCAACTTTCATTTCTTTAAGCAAAAGTTTTTCGCATTTTGCCCAAACTTTTGAAGTTTTTTTGCTTTTGCCTTGTAAGAAAGAATCATCTCCCTTATATTCTTTATAGTTGTTGTCTATAAAGTCAGAAACATTTATATTTTCTTTCCATTCTTCTCCTTTAAAGCCTTTCCAAGCATCAACTTTTTCCAAATCGCTTATTGTTTTCATTTCTTCCTCCATTCTTGAAAATTATACATTTTTCATTTTTTTTATTCAATTGATTTGCTTGGCTATTTAAACTTTCTTTTTCAAAAATAAATATTGACAACAAATGAAATTTGTGATTAAATTATTAAAGAGGTAAATATGTCAAAGAATATTTTTACAAAAGAAAAAAGAATTGTTAATGCTATTTTACTGTCAACTCATGGAAGCTTTTCCTTTAAAAAAATGGTTTATTTTACAGATAAAGTTTTTAAAAAAAGAAAAATTTCATTATCTATCGAAAATATTTCTATTCTTGTAAAAGAAGTAATAGAAGAATTTAAAGAAGAAGGACTAATTGACGGCGATAACAAAACAGGCTATTGCTTAAATATAGAAAATCACTATTCAAATAATGATTTTGAAGAAACAATCAACGACTTATCTAGAAGAAATTTGCAAATGTAAAAAATAGTGAATAAAAAAATCTCTTTTCTACAAAATATTGGAAAGAGGTTTTTATGTTTAGATGGTTATTTTTGTTTTTAACTTTGCCTATTTTATTTTGTTCTCAAAATAATGTTATGGTAAACTTATTTTGCGAGGCTAATATGATAGAGATTTATAAAGATGGAGAAACTCTCCAAGTTTCAACAAATCAACTTGATGAAATTGACACTCTTTTTTACGAGTCAATAAGTGAATCATTATCAATGCCTGCGTTTGGAGTAAGTATTGATTCTCTTACAAAAGAAGCAATGAAAAGCGGAATATGGATTGAATTTTTCTTTGACCAAACAATTATAATAAATGAAATGCCTTTCGATAGTCTTTTGATTGAAATAAAAGAAGATATTTGTGGAACAAATGTTATAAGAGGCAACGATGGAGTTTATCAAGGAAGATGCTTTTATCTTGATTTGAATGGCAAAAATTTTAATGACCTTTTTCAATATTTGAATTTATTAACCGAAACAGAAGAAACAGAAGTTGAACTTGAAAGTCAAGAAATAGAAGAAGTTGAAATAGTTGAAAATGAAATTAATAGTGAAACTGAAAATGAAAAAGATAAAAATTTAACAAAAAGCAAAAAAACTTTGCTTGAAAAATTAAATTAATCCTTGTAATCAAGGATTTTTTTATTGATAAAAAATATAAATTGTATTATAATGTAAAAAAAATGAGGACTTATGGAATATTTTGACGCTATAGTAATAGGTGCAGGTCACGCAGGCTGTGAAGCAGGACTCGCGCTTGCTAGAACTGGGAATAAAACACTTTTATTGTCATTGAACCTAGATTCAGTGGCATTTTTGGCATGCAATCCTTCAATTGGTGGAACCGCAAAAGGACAACTTGTTTGCGAAATAGATGCCCTTGGTGGTGAAATGGGAATAAACACAGACAAAACACTTATTCAACTTCGTATGTTAAACAGAGGAAAAGGCCCCGCAGTGCAAAGTTTAAGAGCACAAGCCGATAAAGTTGAATATCACAATCAAATGAAACAAACTTTGGAAAAAACTGAAAATCTGTTTTTAAGACAAGGTGAAGCCGTTTCAATCAAAGAAAATGAAGACGGTACTAAAATTGTTGAAACAGCAGTTGGTAAAAAATTTTTGTGTAAGGCAGTTGTTTTTGCAACAGGCGTTTATTTAAAAAGCAGAATTATAATTGGTGATTATACAAAAGATGTGGGACCAAATGGTTTTGCAAATGCACAAAAATTATCAAACAGTTTAAAAGAACTTGGAATAAAGTTGTTGCGTTTTAAAACTGGAACTCCTGCAAGAATAAATGGAAGAAGTGTTGACTTTTCAAAACTTGAAGTCCAATATGGTGAAGAAAACATTCAAAACTTTTCTTTTACAACAAAAACAAAACCAAACAACAAGGCTGTTTGCTATTTGACTTATACCAATGAAAAAACACATGAAATCATAAAAAACAATCTTGATAAAGCACCCGTTTTTTCAGGACTTATTCAAGGAATTGGCCCAAGATACTGTCCTTCTATAGAAACAAAAATTGTTAGATTTGCAGACAAAGACCGCCATCAACTCTTCCTTGAACCAGAAAGCCTTTCAACAAATGAAATTTATATTCAAGGTTTTTCAACTTCAATGCCAGTTGATATTCAAGAACAAATGGTTCACTCTGTAAGTGGACTTGAAAATGCTGAAATAATGAGAGATAGTTATGCAATTGAATATGATTGCATAGAGCCTACTCAACTTATGACAACTTTGGAACTTAAAAATCATAAAGGACTTTTCTTTGCAGGTCAAATAAATGGAACAAGTGGCTATGAAGAAGCTGCTGCCCAAGGAATAATTGCAGGCATTAACGCAAGTTTATATCTTCAAAATAAAGAACAACTTGTTTTAAAAAGAAGTGATGGCTATATTGGAGTTTTGATTGATGACATTGTAACAAAAGGAACAAATGAACCTTATAGAATGATGACATCTAGAGCCGAATATAGATTATTTTTGCGTTCAGACAATGCAGATTTAAGACTTACAGAAATTGGCAGAAAAGTTGGTCTTGTTGATGATAATAGATGGAAAATTTTTGAAGATAAAAAAGAAAATTTAAAAAATATATTCAATCTTTTATCAACAAAATTTAAAGTAGAAGAAATAAAAGATTTTTATCTTGAAAACAATGAAAATGTTCCAAAAGAAAGCGTTACAATAAAAGATATGCTTAAAAGAAGCAATATTGATGCTTTTAAAATCAATGATTATTTTCACACTTTTGAAAACTTCGATTTTGAAATCATAAATGAAATGAACATTATGGTTAAATATGAGGGTTATTTAAAACAACAAGAAGAAGAAATTGAAAAGTTTAAGAAAAATGAAAAAATACTTATACCAGAAAATTTTGATTACAAAAAATATCATGGTTTAAGACTTGAAGCCGCTGAAAAACTTGAACAAATAAAACCTTTAAATATAGGACAAGCATCAAGAATTTCAGGTGTTTCCCCTGCCGACATAGCAGTTTTAAGTGTGCTGGTAAAAAAATTTACAAAGGAACAAAATGATTAACAAAAAACAATTTATAAAAGAAACTTTTAACAGTCATCAAATCAATTTAGACGACAATCAAATTGATATGTTTTTGCTTTATTATAATTTTTTGGTAGAAGAAAATGAAAAATATAATCTAACTGCAATTACTGATTTTGAAAGCGTTGTTTATAAACATTTTTTAGACAGCGTTCTTCCTTACAAACATTTAAAAGAAAATTCTACAATTATTGATATTGGTTCAGGTGCTGGTTTTCCAGGTGTTCCACTAAAAATTTTAAGAAACGATTTAAAAATAACTTTGGTTGATAGTTTGCAAAAAAGGGTTAACTTTTTAAATCAACTTATTTCTAAACTAAATTTAAAAAACATTGTAGCCGTTCATTCAAGAGCAGAAGACTTTTGTTTAAACAATAGAGAAAAATTTGATTATTCAGTTTCAAGAGCGGTTGCTCAAATTCCAACTTTAAGTGAATATCTTTTGCCACTTGTAAAAATTAAAGGACAAGTTTTAATGTATAAATCACAAAAACTTCAAGAAGAACTAGAGAGCGGTCAAACTGCAATACAAGTTTTAGGCGGAAAAATTTTAAATGTATTATCGTTTGATATAAACGAAATTGAAGCACAAAGAAAAATATTAATTATAGACAAAATAAAACAATGTCCAAAAATTTATCCAAGAGGTAAAAATTTACCTAAAACAAAACCTATAATTTAAAGACACCAAAGGTTGACAAAAATATTTTTAAAATTTATAATCAATTTATATAAAATAAAAGAGGTAAAATATGCAAGATTTAAATTCGCTATGGAAAGCCGTGCTTGACAAACTTGAACTAAATGTTTCAAATGTTTCATTTGTAATGTGGTTTAAACCTTTAAAAGTTTTAGATTTTTCAGAAGAAAATAAAAAACTTATTTTAGCAACAAACTCAACTTCTGCAAAAAATCAAATACTTAGAAATTATTTTGAAAAACTTTCTTCTGCAATAAAAGATATTTTTGGTGAAGGAATTGAAATTGAAGTTTTAGATCCAAATGAAGAAATTGAATTTATAAAGAAAAATGGTGAAAAAACTGTTGAAAAAGAAGTTGAAGTAAGCAAAAATCCTTTCAATGCAAAATATACATTTGATAACTTCGTCGTTGGAAAAAGCAACCAATTTGTTTATGCTGCTGCAAGAGCAGTTGCCGAACATCCTGGTGAAAAATTCAACCCATTGTTTATTTATGGTGGCGTTGGACTTGGAAAAACTCACCTTTTACACGCAATTGGAAATTACATAAATGAATACAATCCAAATTTAAAAGTAATGTACGTAACATGCGAACAATTTGCAAATGATTATATTGAAAGCTTGGGTTCAAACACTAAAAACAAAGCAATACTAGAATTTAGAAATAAATATAGAAATCTTGATGTTTTAATGGTTGATGATATTCAATTTATTTCAAAGAAAACATCAACACAAGAAGAATTTTTTCACACTTTTAATGAACTTTTTCAAAACAACAAACAAATTATCATATCATCTGATAGACCACCAAAAGACATAGAAACTCTTGCAGATAGACTCCGTTCTCGTTTTACATGTGGACTTATTCAAGATATACAACAACCAGATCTTGAAACAAGAATTGCAATTTTAAGAAAAAAATGTCAACTTGAAAAATATATAATAGATGATGATGTTATTGATTTTATTGCAGAAAAAATAAATACAAACATAAGAGAACTTGAAGGAATGCTTTCAAAAGTTTATTTTCTTGCGACTTTAATCGGAAAACGTTCCGCAACTATGGAAGAAGCAAGAGAAGCCTTTAACGGCCAAATTGAAGAAGAAAAGAACGAAGGTTTGACACCAGAACAAATCATTGAAACTGTATGCAATTATTTTGATATCACAAAGCAAGATATAATAGGAAAAAAGAAAAGTAAAGATGTTGTAGAACCAAGAATGATAGCTATTTATCTTATAAGTGAAATACTTGAAATACCACTTGTTTCTATAGGAAAAATATTTGGCGGAAGAGATCATACAACAATAATGCACTCTCGCGATAAAATTTCAGATCAACTTAAAACTTCTCATAAAATTCAATCATTTGTAAGTGAAATAAAAAAGATGTTAACAAGTGGATAACCTTTCCAATTAGTCCACAACTTATCCACAAAAAATTATAACTATATATACGATAAAAATAGCAATCAAAAAAATTTTTATACAATATATAGTGTTTACAAAAAGTTATCCACAATTAAACATTGCTTATTAAAATTATTATTATTTTATCAATAAATTAAATAAAATAATTTAAAAAAAACGCGCGAAGAAAAACAATAAAAATAATTTTTTAAACACTAAAAATAGGTTGATAAAAATCTAAAAATGTGGTAATATTGTTCTTGATAAGGAGAACAAAAATGTTAGTAAATTGTCAAGGACTTGACCTTTCGGAAGCCTTTTTAAGAGTAAGTAAAGCTATATCAAATAAAATAACAAACCCAATACTTGAAGGAATAAAAATAGTTGCGGAAGATGGAACTTTAACAATGAGTGCAACTGATAGTGAACTTTCAATTGAAAAAAGAATTAAAGCAGATGTTAAAATTGAAGGAGAAACAGTTGTTCCTGGAAGATTTATAACTGAATTTGTAAAAAAATTAACTAATTCTGAAATACAACTTTCAGTGAACGAAAAAAATCAACTTGTCATAAAATATGAAGACAGCGAAAGTATGATTCAATGTTACAACCCTGTAGAATACCCAGGATTTAAAAATATTGAAACAAATGAATATTTTGGAATTTCTAAAAAAGATTTTAAAACTTGCATAAACAAATCAATCTTTTCTGTAGCAATTGATGATTCAAGACCAATTTTGAAAGGTGTTTTGTTTGACATTGATAAAAACGAGTTAAACGCTGTTGCTCTTGATGGTTACAGACTTGCAAGAGTAAAGAAAAATGTTGTTTCAAATATAAAAAAATCAATAGTAGTTCCTGCAAGAAGTTTAAGCGAACTTTCAAAATTGATTGATGATAGCGATGAAACAATAAACATATATATAGACACATACACAATTATGGTAGATCTTGGTGATACAAAAGTTACTTCTAGACTTTTGGAAGGAGATTATATAAATTACAAGCAAATCATTCCAATGAATTATGAAACTTTTGTAATAATAAATAAAGAACAATTTGAACAATCTCTTGAAAGAGCAACTCTTCTTTCAAAAACTTCACAAAACAATTTTGTAAAGTTTGATATTAAAGAAAATAATATTTGCATAACATCAAACAGTGATTTAGGAAATATTAAAGAAAATATTCCAGCAAATGTTTCGGGAAAAGATTTAGTTATTTCTTTTAATCCAAGATATTTCCTTGAAAGTTTAAGAGTTAATACAAATGAATTTATAAAAATTTGTTTTAACAAACCTTCAACACCATGTGTAATTGTTCCAACAGAAGAAGATGAATTCTTATATTTAATCTTACCTGTAAGAGTTATAAATTAAAACTGTCGCAATTGACAGTTTTTTTATTATAAATTACAAAAATAATTTTGCTAGTTTAATATTTTTAGTTATAATGTAAATAGGAGAAAAATATGGATTATTTTAAAAATGATAAAAATGTTTATTTTGCAAAAATGAAAGAAAATGCTGTAATTCCAAGCAAAGAAAAAGAAAATGCTGGATATGACATTTATGCATGTTTTGATGAAGATTATATATTAATTGAACCACACAAAACAAAACTAATTCCAACTGCTATTGCATGGGCTTGTAGTCCAGAATTTTATATGCAAATTGAAGAAAGGTCTTCAACAGGAAGTAAAGGTATAAAAAGAAGTGCAGGAATAATAGATAGTGGTTATCGCGGAGAAATAAAAATTGCAATAACCAATTCTAACAACTATAATTTGATATTTACAAATATTTCAGAAGAAGAATTAAAAATAAAATATAAAAAGTTATTTAAAAAAGATTGTTTGATTTACAGCACAAAAAAAGCAATTGCACAAGGTGTTATACATAGAGTAGAAGAAATGAATATAAAAGAAATAGATTTAGAAAAACTTTTAAAAATTCCTTCAAAAAGAGGAGATAAAGGTTGGGGAAGCACAAATAAAAAGTGATAAAATCACTTTTTTTGTTTAAAAATAATTTTCATTTTTAGTATTATTGTTATAAAATTCTTCAAATTCTTTAAAAACATTTTGTATTTCTTTATTTCTTTTTGCAATCATTTGAAGCTTTTTTATGTCTAATTTAAATTCGTGTATAGATTCAGTCTCATTTTTTCGTGTTAGTTCTATAACTGTGTTTGTTGGTACGTATTTAGCCATTTCATTTTCTTCAGCAAGAAACAAGAAGAGCAAAAAGTAATTTTCTTCTTTTAAAAATTTTATAATATTTTTGTTTTTTGGGAACAATTTTAAAATTCTGTTTTTTAGATTTAAATCCATTATTTAACCTTTTTATTTTATATATTAAAAAACCTTAAAAAATGTTAAAAATTCTTATAAAGATAGATAATTAAAAAATTGAAGATTATAATTGACAAAATGCAATTTATTCTTTATAATAAAGTAGTTACAACAAAAAAGGAGGCAATTATGAAAAGAACATATCAACCTAAGAAAAGACAAAGAAGTAAAGTTCATGGTTTTAGAAAAAGAATGCAAACAAAAAGTGGAAGAAATGTTTTAAAAAGAAGAAGAAACCGTGGAAGAAAAAAACTCTCTGCTTAACACAAAAGTAAGGACAGATCACAGACTTAAAAAAGACAAACAATTTTCTTACATATATAAAAAAGGTAAGAAAAAATCTACAAACAATTTTACATTGTTTTATTTGGCAAGCAAATTTGAAAATTATAAGATAGGATATTCAATTTCAAAAAAACAAGGAAAGGCTTGCAAAAGGAACAAACTTAAAAGAAGGTTAAAAGAGATTGTAAGAAAAAACAATCTTACAAAAAATTATTTTAACTATATAATACTTGCTCGTGAAAATTCTAGTCAGCTGGAATTTAATGACATTGAGAAAGAAATAATTTTACTATTTAAAAAGTTTTACAAAGAGGAAAATTTGGTGTGAAAAATATTTTTTTATATTTCTTTAAATTTCCCATTTATTTTTATAAATATTGTATTTCACCTATTCTTCCTCATAGTTGTAGATTTACACCAACTTGTTCAAATTACTTTTTGCAAAGTTTAGAAAACTTTGGTTGTTTTAAAGGAAGCGTATTAGGTATAAAAAGAATATGCAAATGCGTGCCTTGGAATAAGAATTGTGGTTATGATCCTGTGCCTATAAATATTAAAGGAGAACAAAAATGGCTATTGTAAGTTTTTTATTGTCTGTAGCAGAGCCATCAGGTTTTTGGATAACAATTATAAGGGCTTTTGAAAATGTAACAAATAATTATGTTTTAGCAATTATATTTTTGACTGTTATTATAAAACTAATTTGGACACCTATTGACATGTTTAACAGAAGAAGTCAACAAAAGATGTCTTTGATTCAATCTCAAATGCAACCAGAACTTGAAATTATAAATAAAAAATATGCAAAAGATCCAAATCTTTTGAAACAAAAACAAAACGAAGTTTATAAAAAGTATAATGGAAAAAGCATGGGTGGATGCTTTTTAATGCTTGTCTTCATGATTTTAAACTTGACAATATTCTTTAGTTTATTTTCAGGTTTAAACTTAATGAGTTCTTATAAAATAAGTTCAAGTTATGATTCATTAAAATACACTTATGCAAATTGTTTGAATGTAACAAATCAATATATTGAAAATAATCCAGGCAATGAAAATATATTTTTAGATTATCAGTCTATTAGTTTTGAAATTGATTCTAAAAATAATCAAATTGTAATGTATCAAACAATAGACCAAACAAAAACAGAACTTGCTAGAAGTGATTATAAAAATGATTTTTCTTTTAAA
>CALWTO010000010.1 GCA_944384485.1 uncultured Clostridia bacterium | reverse complement strand
TTTTCTTCTGATATCACCAATGATACCATCTTTTTGACATTTTCTCTTAAATCTTTTAAGAGCACTTTCAAGACTTTCGTTTTCGCCTACTTTAACAGTTGTCAATCTTCTCACCACCTTCTAATTTTTAAAGTTCCTTTTTATTATATTTATATTTTTATCAAAAGTCAAGGAAAATTTAAATATAATTTCAAACACATGTCTAATCAATTATTTTTCCAAAATTGCTAAAGCTCCATCTTCAAAAGGTTTATCAATTTTAACTTTTACAATTTTGTTTAACAAATCCAATTCTGACTTTATATAACATTTTATATAATTTTCTGTATAACCAACAAAAAACTCTCCTACCTTTTCTTCGACCAAAACTTTTCCAAATGAATTTTGTTTTATAAAATCTTTTTTTAACTTTTTGTCTAATTCTTCCAAAATTTGACTTCGCTCTTTTTTTACCTCAGGTAAATTATCTTTTAATCTACTTGCAACAGTTCCTTCTCTTTTAGAATACTGAAAAATATGCAAAGCTGAAAATTTGATTTTTTCTATAAATTCTTTTGTTTCTTTAAACAACTTATCATCTTCAGTTGGAAAGCCTACAATAACATCAGTGGTTATTCCTGCATTAGGAAAATATTTGCGAATAAGATTTATCGAATTTTCAAATTCTTCTGGCAAATATTTTCGGTTCATATCTTTTAAAACTTTACCGCTTCCACTTTGCAGTGATAAATGAAAATGCGGACAAAAGTTTTTAAGATTTTTAAGACCTTTTACAAAATTTTCATCTACAAGACTTTCTTCCATTGAAGACAAACGCAATCTTTTACCAAACTTGTCAAGTTTTTCAAGCAAATCAAGCAGACCTTTTTGCCCATCTATTTTAAAATCAGTCACATTAATTCCTGTTAAAACAATTTCTTTTATATCATCAGGCAAAGATTCAACTTCCTTTAATATGGATTCAACATTTCTCGATCTGCTTCTTCCTCTCAAATAAGGTATTATACAATAGGAACAAAAATTGTTGCATCCGTCTTGAATTTTAATGTATGCTCGAATTCTAGTTTGTTTTGCTTGCATATCGTCTTCATACACTAAAGGCAAAGTCGCAATTTCTTCTTTTTTATCTCCAAAATTTAAAACCTTATAATTATTTATGTAATTTGCAATAGCAATTTTTTTAGCAACCCCACCAATATAATCAACGTTTTTTTCTTTAAATTGAATTGAATTATTTTGACTAGCACAACCACAAACTAAAATTTTTGCATGTTTGTTAAACTTTTTACATCTTGCAATCATTTGTCTAGATTTTTTCTCTGCCTCTTGAGTAACTGCACATGTGTTAATAACATATACATCAGCAAACTCAAGCTTGTCAAAAGTATCATAACCTTTTTCTTGAAGATTATGAATAATAGAATCACTTTCATATTTATTTACTTTGCACCCCAAAGTCAAAACACAAATTTTCATAAGACTTATTATAACAAAGTTATATAATTTTCACAATAAAAAATTAAAAATAATGTAGATATTTAAAAATTTTATAAAATTTACATAAACAAAAAACAAATTCATATAAATAAGATATGAAAACATTTCTAAAAAACAATTTGGATATTTTTATAACTTTATTCTTTATAGCTTTAGTGGCAGGATTAGGAAGCTTATTCGTAAACTTAGGTTTAAATTGGTATTCTTCTTTAAAAACACCCACAGAATGGATACCAAGTATAGTTATACCAATTTTGTGGAGCACTATTTATGTAACATTTGCTTTAATTTGTTCTATTTTATTAAAGAAAAAGTTATTGACAAAAGATATAATAACTTTAGGTATAATAAATGGAGTATTAAATATTTTATGGTGCTTGGTTTTCTTTACCTTAAATCAATTATTGATAGGCAATATTATAATTATCATAAATGCATTTTTTGCTACTATCTTGCTTGTAAAGTTTATTAAAATAAATAAGTGGTATGTTAATTTACTTTGGTTGTATCCTATTTGGCTATACCTTGCGACATCATTTAATTTAGCTTTATGGATATTAAATTGAAAAAGCTTTAACCATTGCTGGTTAAAGCTTTTATTTTGTTAAAATTTTTGTTATTGTCAAATCTTGAATAGAATAAACATATTTAATTTGTGTTTCTTCTTCAATTTTTTCCACTCTTATTTTGTATTCAAAATCGTTTATTTCATATTCAATTTCAAACAAGCTGTTTTCTACTTTTTTTATTGACAATTCCATTTCAAAAATAGGAGTTTCATATTCCATTTCAAATTTTAATTTTCCATTTTCCAACTCCAGTTCAATAGCATTGCTATAAACCAAATCCCCTTTTTCATACAAAGAATAAACAAATTCTTGCTCGCCATTTTCTCTTTCTTGTTCTATCTTTACAACAAAATCGTCATTCATTTTTATATTGAATTTTGTTTCAATTTCATCATTTTCAATTTCTTTATAACCATCAAATGAAAAAGACAAGTCATTTATAATTGCAACACCTTCAATCTTTGTTACAATTTCTTCTTGATCTTGATAAATAGGTTCAGAATAATTAGTTTCATTAAAATATAATTTGTAATTATTCTTATTACCCATCATATCTTCATAATCAACAATTAACATTTTCTCATACATTTCATTATCAGAACTTGTCTCTTGTGGAATAATCGTTTGTGCTTGACCTAGAAAACTTTCAAATGAAGGCACAAAAGAATGAACTGCATCAACAATAGAAGAAAATTCGTTTGTAGAGCTTTTATTTTCCAATTCAGTACTTTTTGTTAACCCAAGTTCCATACCAGTAATTAAAGAAAATGAATATAATTCGTTTTCATTTGCAAAAGAATAAGCTTGAACTGAATTATTATTACAGCCAGCCATAGCCATTCCCGAAGTAGCAATAGTTAAAGAAGCCAGAACCCCAACCAAAAATCTTTTTTTCATATCTCCCTCCTTTTTTATATTATACAATATAAAATGAAAAAAATAAAAGCAAAATACTTAAATTCGTTTAACAACTTGATTAAAGTTTGCACTTAAAGAAATTAGTACTTGTGATGGTAAATAAAATAGCCAAGCCAAATTAAAAGGTTGAAAAACAATTTGGTAAAGCCAATGTTCTGTACTAAGAGCAAAAATATCGCAAACAAATTGCAACCCGATTACAACATCACATAAAATAAACAAAAATAGCCCTACGCAAAACAAAATATTGTTTTTAAATTTAAAACATGCAAATACAAAATTAAAAAATAAATTAACAAAATAAAACAGCGAAATAAAAATCAAAAAAGAAAATTCTATTTTTAAAATTAAAAAAGTAAGAATATACAAAAATACAACCAGCAAAAATCTTACAATTATAGATATTATATTGATTTTTTTATTATTTATATCATTGGCAATTTTTATTGCATATAAAATTTGAACTATCGAAAAACTGCATATTGCTAGTTCTTGAAATGAAACATTTAATAAAACTAAAAAAGTATCAGCAATCAAAGTGAAAATCATTGCAAAAAATAACAAAAACCATCTTATCGATTTTTCATAATTTAAAATAATAAAAAGCAAACAAAAACAAATTGATAAATAGCATGAGATATTCGTAGGCAAAATCAAGTTTGACAAAATCAAAATGTACAAAAACACTTCAATCAATAAAAATAAAGAAAAAAAAGCCCATTTCATTTGATTTTTCATAACATAGCACCTTGAATTATATTTTTATATTAACAGAAAACCATAAAAAAGAAAAGAAATTTCGACAAAGAAATAAAGTTTATTTAAAAAAAACTAAACAAACATTTATTATAATATTTGTATTAATTATGTAAAGAAATAGAAACAATTGTCCCCTCATGATTAAGATTCTCTCAATGCTCATCATGAAATTTTAATACAAAATCAATTTTTAACAATCTCAGACTCAAACTATTGTACTTCTCATCCAAAAATTTTAACAAAGTTGTTTTCCCACAATCAGGCTTTCCACATAATAAAACCAATTTCCCCATATAAAATTCTTCTAACTTAATTTATATTTTACCAAAATACAAACCAAAATTTTTGCTCGACACGAATAGAACTCTCAACATAGAACAAAAATCAAACACCACATAATTGATTGCATTTGCAACTCTGGTAAGATCAACATCTACAAACACGGAAGAACCAACATAATAGACTACGACCAACTCGAAAAAGAACTCATCGAACCCCTAAAACAAAAAGATAAATATTAAAAATATTTAACTCACTTGTAAAATTTTGTGATATTATTTATATAAGGAGGATAAGAATGTTTCATTTTGGTGTAAATCTTTCTCAATATAAATATTCACTAAATATAAATAAAAATGAATATGCAATAATTAATGATAAAACCAGCATAATGTCCTTTTTTAATTATTTATCGAAAAATTTTATGTATTATGATAAGGAATTTATTATAAACTATTTAAATAAAGTAAAAGAAGTTATTGATAACTATTCCTTCCCAATAGACAATAAAGCATATAATATTCAAGATAAAAAAATGTATCAATATAAACTGAAATATTTTGAACTTAATAACAAAATTCTTAAATTAACAAATGAAGATTTAATTAATCAAATAATTAAATGGCATAGTAAAAATTCTATCGACGATATCAAAAACAACTATATTACATTTTCCAAAATATTTGATTTCAATAAATCTGTTTTTGGTGAATATTATACGGAAGAATGGTGTTTAAAACATCAAAAAGATGCTTTAAAAAATTATGACATTAATATGCAAAATTTTAAAGAATTAGATAAAAACGAGTTCAACAAACAAATCAATAATTTTCTAGAAAAAAATAAAAATTTTAAAGCTATAAAAGATATAAATCAGCTAAAAGAAAAATCAGGTTATTACATTTTAGTGCTTGATAAATATAATTCATTATATATTGGCGAAGCTACAGATTTGTTTAAAAGAATTAAGCAACATTGGAGTAAAAAAGTAGAATTTGATAGATTATTATTTCCAATTAATAATATTGAATATTCAAAACTATCTATTGATTCATTTAGAATTTTAGATACAACACGAATATATGCCAAAACTATAAAAAATAAAAAATTGTTTTCATTTGATTTGATTAATCAAGAACGAAAATATATAAATATGTTTGATAAAAAATTTTTGTTAAATAGATTATAAGTTTTTATATTTATTTACTACGTTTTCATTTTATATACTTTTTAAAAGAAAAAACCACCTATTAGGGTGGTTACATGGTGTGACTTCCCGGGGTCGAACCGGGACTCTATCGCTTAGGAGGCGATTGCGTTATCCTATTACGCTAAAGCCACATATTATGTTAACAAATGTAGTTTTTTGACTTCATTTTCGGTCAGAAATTTTAGCGATTTTTATGTAATTTATTGAAGATACTCAAATAAATTTTTTAAAAATTGTATACCAAAATGTATACCAAAATCGTTTTTTTGATTTTTTCAAATCGCTAGATCCCTTTATTTATAAGGCTTATAACGATTTGCGGGGGTGGATAGTTTTACACCTTAGGAGTTGTTTGCGACATCATCTTTATTATTATCGCAGACTTTGGTAAAAGTTTAGCACATAAAAAAAATAAAGGCAATTATTTTATTAAAAATTGTATAATTAAATAGAAAAATTGATCGCTCTCTTAATTATTACTGATTTTATATAATATATCTTATTAAATTTGACTAATTAATTATTAAATGATATTATATGATCATGAAAAGATTTTTTGGAAAAAAGTTTAAAAATGAAATTATAATTGA
>CALWTO010000009.1 GCA_944384485.1 uncultured Clostridia bacterium | reverse complement strand
GGTCAAATGTTGATTTGAAAGTTGAAGAAATCGAGTCTGTTTTGCTTGCTAGTGGAAATGCAAAAGACATGATTAGTGCAATGAAACTTGCTAAAGAGGCAAATATTGCATTACCTTTTTCTTTGGCTTCAGCGCTTGAAATAAAAACAAAAAACTCTCTTGAAGTGGTTAGACAAGCAGTTGAATCTTTTAATGAAACGATAACTGATATTAAGGCTGTTTCAAAAGACAATGTCGAACTTGTTATAGATTGCAATTTGATTCTTAAAATTCTTATTCCAAAATATTTGTTTGGTTTATCTTCAAGTAAAATTAAAGCGTATGTAACTGAAAAAATCATAAAAAAAGTTCCAACTTTATCAAAAAACGAAATTATGAACAATCCAGAAATTTTGCTTGATGAGATTGATTTAGCTAAAGCGGCAGAAAATACTGCATATTCATTACAAGAGGTTATGATTGCTAATATCTCAATTGGAAGAAATTTTCAAATGGACTTGGAGATAAAGAAAGCGGAAAAAGAAAGAGTGTTTGCTCAAATGCAAGCAGATAGAATGAAAACTGTTGAAGAAATGAAAGAACTTCGATCTAGAACAAAAACAGAAGAAACAAAGGCTAGTTTGTTAGAGGCTGAAGCTCAAGTTCCTATTGCTATTTCTCAAGCAATTAAAGAAGGCCGTTTTTCTGTAATGGATTATTATAAGCTAATGAATCTCCAAGCAGACACAGCTCTTAGAAGGTCAATCATGAATTCTGATGATAAGAAAGAAGAAGATGATGATACAGATTTTGATGCCTTTGATGATGGAGATGATGAATAATGGGGAACATAACAGCAATCATTGTTGTTTGTGCTGTTTGTGGTTTTTTAATATTATGCCTTTTATTTTTATATAAAAGATTGAAAAATAAAAGTTCAAATTCAAAGTTGGACAAAGAAATAAATAGATATAAAAATATGAATAAAGGTGAGTATGACAACTCCCAAACTGATACTAACAACAAAAAGGCTAAAAATGAAAGAAAAATAGAAGTAAAGCAACAAAAAGCAAAAAATAAAACTTTAAAACTGCAAGACAAACTAAATACAAAAGTTAACATTGAAAATCTTGAAGGACAAGAGAGTATTGATAACAGTGATGAAGATTTAAAAGAATTATACAATGAAACAAATCCCAAAAATGGTTATGAAAATCATGAAATTGACAACCAAAAAAGCGAAAATGTTTTTAATGAAGATTTTGATGAAAGCTTCTTCAAACAAAAAAACAGCAAAAATAAAAATTTAAATAGAGATGAAGATTTTGACAAATTCATGGATGAATTTTCTTATTCTCGAGTTCCTAAAAATAAATCTATTTTAGAACAAATAGACAAATTACCACCAAAAACAAAAGCTATTGTTTTAAATAATATATTTAATAAATTTGATGATTAAAGTTGTAAAATTAATTTTACAACTTTTAATTTTAGTTGCAATTAAAATTTTAATTTGTTAAAATCTTATTTATACAGAGGAGAATTTATGTATAGTACAGAACACATTCTTTATATTGTCTTATCTCTTTTAGTGGTAAGTTTAATTTTATTTGGCGCACATTATATTAAGTCGCAAAAGTATAAAAATCTTTTTCTTTTCTTTTGGGCTTTTGCTTGTTTTATGTTTCATATTTCCACAATGTATTATACCTTCTTTACAAATGGGACAGGTATAGGAAATGCGTATGACAATCAATTATTTCCTATTTATTTTTGCAATTATATGATGTATTTGTTGTTGATTGCAAGTTTATGGCCAAACAAAGAAAGCAGGTTTTTTAAAATTTTTGCTACATTTACAGCTTATGGTGGAGTGTTTGGAGCTTTAATTACATTGTTTGTTACTCCTCCAGGAGTTTCCAACTGGTTTAATTTTCAATCTGCACTTTCTCATTCTTGTATGCTCGTAGGCTGTTTATGGCTGTTTGTAGGGGGATATGTAAAAATCAGTGTTTATAATATCGTTCCTTATTCTTTAGGGCTTTTAAGTTGTGGTGTAGTTGGAGGAGTTGTAGAACTTATATTTTATTTAGGTGGAAGACCTAGTCCAAATGCTATGTACTTAGTACATGGACCAAATGAGTTGCCTGAATTTCAATGGTGGATGTTTGCTTTATGTATGCTTCTTTTAATTTTTATCTTTACGATGATATGGGAATTTTTCAAAAGAAAAAAAGAAGATAGATGGTATAAAAACACTAGTGACTTAAATCTTTATTTTAAATGCAAGAAAAAAGAAAATAAAATTGTAAAATAAACTATATGTTAAACATATAGTTTTTTTATATAATATTTTAAAATTTTACTTCATATTTATAATATTATAAATAGGAGTATTATGTTTAATTTTTTAGATGAAATTAAAAACAATTTGAAAAAAATTGATCAAAAATATATCAATAATTACAATATAATCAATTTGTCTGGAAAATTACTTTATGTTGAGGGGCATTGTGGCCTTACAGTTTTAACAAAAACCATGGTTGCCTTTAAGATTAAAAAAGGAAGAATTATTGTTGAAGGAGACAATCTTTTTTTAAGTGAACTTACATCCAATACTATTAAAATTGAGGAAAACATTAAAAAAGTCGAGGAGTTTTAATGAAAAAAAATAATAATTCACATTTCAAAATCAAATCTTTAAATAAGGAAAAGATTTTTAATAAATTATCTAAATTTTTTCATATATACAATATTAAAGAAAATAGTGATTTTACAGAATTTGAAATTGATGAAAGTGATAGTATAAAAGTTGAAAAATTTTTACAAGAAAACAGGACAAACATTCTTGAAATTAAACATAATGGTTTGAAATACAAACTTTTCAAAATTTTAAAAATGTGGGGTATAATTAGTGGATGTGTGTTAAGTTTGGTGTTTTGTTTTCTGCAAAATTTGTTTGTTTGGAAAATTGATGTTTGGGGATGTGAAAGTTTAAATAAAAGTGAAGTAATTAGTTTTGTTAAAAACAACTTTTCAAATATATACAAAGGAAGTATAGATACAAAAGCTATTGAAATTGAACTAAAAAATAATTTTGAAAATATAAGTTCAGTAAGTGTGGCTATAGTTGGACAAAGCCTTATAATCAATATAAATGAAGCAGTTATTCCTGATGAAATGCAAGGCAAGTTTGAACCTTTGCTTAGTGAATATGATGGGCTGATAACAAGTGTTGATTTGGTGCAAGGGACAGCAAATGTTAAAGTCGGAGATATAGTAAAAAAAGGTGATGTTTTGGTTTATCCTTATATTGTTGATGGAGATGGAGACAAAATGCCGGTGCAACCAAAAGCAGAAATTAAAGCAGAAGTTTGGATTAAAAGTGAAGAAACATTTTATGAGTATCAAATAAAAGAAGTAAGAACTGGCAAGAAGATAGAATGTTCAAGTGTTTCCTTATTTGGGATTGAAATTTATTCAAATACAAACAACAATAAATTTGAAAATTATCAAATGGAAAAAAATAGTGTTTTTTTAGCTAAAAATAATTTTTTGCCGCTTCTTTACACAAAAATAACTTTTTATGAAACAAAAACCATTGAAATAGAAAGAAATTTTGAAGATGAAAAAGAAAATATTATTGAAAAACTTCGTCAAAATTCCTTGATTTATTTAGCAGGAAATGAGATAATATTAAGTGAAAATTATAATATAAATGAAAGTAATGGGGTTTATTTTATTTCTTTCATTTTAACTGTTGAAAAAGACATAGGAGAAGGTTATGGTTATCAATTTCCACAAAGTTAATTTTAAATGCAAAAAACTGATTAAAAAAATTTATAAAGTTGCTCTTTTTTGCACACAAAATAATGATATCGAATGTTTTGTCGAAGTTTCTTTTGTCGATGACAAAACAATTCAAAAATTAAATAATGATTATCGTAATGTTGACAAAGTGACTGATGTTTTATCTTTCCCAATGCTTGATATAAAATATCCGCAAAAATTAAACGAGTTTAAAAATGAGATTTCGCCTGATGGTGTCCTTCATTTGGGTGATATAGTGATTTGCACAAACAAAGCAAAAGCACAAGCAAAAGAATACAAACATTCCTATAAAAGAGAAATTTCATTTTTGGCGCTTCATGGACTTTTACATCTTTTAGGTTATGATCATATTGAAAAAAATGATGAAAAAGAAATGCAAAAGACATGTGAAAAAATTTTATCTAGTCTTAATATAAAAAGGGAGAAATAATGTACAGTTTTGGATATGTGGCTGTTATTGGTAAAGCAAATGCTGGTAAAAGCAGTTTAGTAAACGCTTTGGTGGGAGAAAAAGTTGCAATTGTTACAAACAGACCTCAAACTACAAGAGATAATATTTTGGGAATATTGAACGGGAAAAATTATCAAGTTGTGCTTGTGGACACACCTGGAGTTCATCACAGTAAAAACAAATTGGATAAAAGAATGATGAAAAACGTGCGAAGCGCAATTGCAGGTGTTGATTTAATATTGTATCTAGCAGATGGGACAAAAGAAATTGATGAAGAAGAAAAAGATTATTTTGAACATTTGCCAGAGCCTAAATATTTAGTTAAAACTAAAATAGATAAAAAAGGGCAAAAAGAATTTGAAAGTGATTTCAAAGTTTCTTCTTTGACAGGAGAAAATATTAATAATTTAAAACAATTTTTAATTGAAAAAATGCCTAAAAGTGAAAAGAAAAACTTTGCGTTTGATCAAGATTATTATACAGATAAAAGTGTTAAATTTCTAATAGCGGAAGAAATAAGACAAAATGCACTCATTCTTTTGAAAGAAGAATTGCCTCATGGTATTGCGACCACTATAGAAAGATTTGAAGAAAAGCCTAATTTAACAATTATTGATGCGCAAGTGATATGTGAAAATGAAAGACATAAAGGCATGATTATTGGTAAGGGTGGAATTGTTCTTAAAAAAATAGGGACCCAAACTAGAGCTTTTGCTGAAGAACTTTTGGGGACAAAAGTTCTTCTGAAAATTTTTGTTAAAGTTGACAAAGATTGGCGCAATAAAGATGCAAGTTTAAATAAACTTGGTTACTAATATTTAAAGTTTATTCAACTATTTCGACATCTTTTTCAAGCAAAATGTCATATTTTTCTTTAATTGTTGTTTCTATTAAATCTATTAAATATTTTATATCTTCAAAATTAGCATGGTTTGAGTTAATTATAAAGTTCCCATGTTTTTCAGAGATGATTGCATCTCTTTTTTTTATGCCTTTTAAACCACAATTTTCAACAAGCATACCAGTGCTTTGATTGTTTTGATTTTTAAACACACATCCAAAACTTCTACCAATGGGTTGATTTGTTTTTCTTTTTATTGAACAGGATAAATATTCATTTTGGATTTTGCATGGATTTTCTTCTTTTAAACAAAATTTGGCGTTTAAAATTACAAAAGGTTTTGATAAATCATTTTTTAAAAAAGAAGAAAAATGATAACCATAATCCATTTTATTTTTGTCTATCCAAAAAATTTTATCATCATAAAAAACTTGAATTTTTTCTAAATCATCATATATACTTTTTTTAAAACAGCTAGCTCCACTTGCCAGAGAGCCACCAATATTTCCTGGAATTGTTGCCAATTTTTCAAAACCGCTTAAATGGTTTTTTAAACAAAATTGATATGCATCAAATAAAGTTGTAGATGAAGAAAAAGTAACACAATTTTTTCTTTTTGACATTTTTTTCTTTATTTTTTTTGTGCAAATTACATAATAATCGTGGAAATTATCACTGAAAAGCAAATTTGTTCCATTGCCTACAATTTTATATTTTTCTTTTCCATTAAAATCTTTTAATAAATTTATAAATTCTTCTTCATTTTCTGGAAAAAGTATCGCTTTACATTTTCCACCAACGCCAATACTTGTGATTGAAGATAAATTTTCATTTAATTTTGTTATCATAGTCAAAATATATGAAAATAATAAAAATTTTGTTAAATAAACTTTTTTTAAGTTATTTTCATATAAGAGATTATGTTGGAAAAATATCAGAAGATACATATCATAGGAATTGGTGGAATCAGTTTGTCTGCTCTTGCCTTGATTTTAAAAGAAAACGGTAAAGATGTGACTGGAACTGATAGGCACTTATCTAAAATTACAGATGAGTTAGAAAAGAAAGGAATCAAAATAAAAAAAGATTTTTGTAAAGAGTTTGTAGAGCAAGCAGATCTTGTTGTTTATACATCGGCAATATCTGATTGTGATGAAGATTTTTGTTTTGCAAAACAATATTTAAAGCCCACAATGTCGCGTGCTGAACTTTTGGGAGAACTTACAAAAGATTGTTTTACCATTTCTATTGCAGGAAGTCATGGAAAAACAACTGCAACAGCCATGATTGGCTATATGTTTGAATGTGCAAAAAGAGACCCAACAATTCATGTTGGGGGAATTATGAAAAATTTTCATAGTAATGTAATTATTGGAAAAAGCAAGCATTTTATCACTGAAGCATGTGAATACAAAGATAGTTTTTTGCATTTAAAAAACGACAACTCAATTATTTTAAATGAAGCACCGGATCATTTAGATTATTTTAAAAATGAAGACAATTATTATAAATCTTTTCAAAAATTTGCGGAAAATACTAAAAAAAATGGTGTTTTAATTATTAATAATGATAATTGTCATTTAACTAAAAATGTTTTAAATTGTAATATTTTTACATATGCAATAAATAAAAAAGCTGACTTGCAAGCAAAAAATCTTAAAATTAATGAAAATGGATTTTGGGAATTTGAAGTTTTTTACTTAGGCTTAAGTTTTGGTATAGTTAAACTTAATATTTTAGGAAAACATAATATTTACAATGCACTTTGCACGGTTGCAGTAGGTATAGTAAATCATATACCATTAGAAACAATTAAATTTGCAATAGCAAGTTTTGAAGGTGTAGAAAGAAGGCTTGAGTTTATAACTAATTTAAATGGGGCAATTATTATTCATGATTATGCACACCATCCTGATGAAATTGTGGCTTCAATACAAACTTGCAAACAATTAAACAAAAAAAGATTGATAACAATATTTCAACCACATACTTATACAAGGACTAGAGATTTATATTACCAGTTTTGTGAAGCATTTTTTGAGAGTGATGAAGTATGGCTTCTTCCTATCTATCCGGCGAGAGAAAAACCACTTCCTAAAATTACTTCATTATTTTTGGCAAAGGGGATAAAAAGTAAAAATAAGTTTGTAAGATATTTTTCCAATTTTGATAAATGCTTTAAATTTATAAATAAAATTGCTGACAGCGATTGTTTATTTTTGATTTTAGGCGCTGGAGATGTTGAAGAACTTGCGTATAAATTTAAAAAAAGATGATTTTTATATCATCTTTTTATTTGTTTATTTCATTTATTTGTTTTTTGCAATTTACATGCTTTTTAACATTTTCTAATAATTTTTTGTAATCTTCATTTTTATATTCATCAGTCATTAAAAATGTTTCAGTAAAAGTTTTTGAATCATCAAAATCGGATATTAACGATTTTTTTATTTTTTTATCAAGAAATTTTTCATAAGCGTTTGAATAATATTTTTGTTTTTCTTGTGCAAAATCTTCAATTATTTTGGCTTTGTTTGTTAAATCCAACCAAGCGTAATTTGATTTTACAGAAGAATTAGAAACAGCGTTTATAATTGAATTATTTATTGTATTTTTGATTTTTTCAAAATCATAATCAAGATTTAATTTATCTAAGACATTCAAATAAGCCTTTATGATAGTTGAAGAAGATATTTTCTTACTTGAATTTGAAATTTGTTGAACAAACTTTCTGCTGTTTTCTATTTCTAATTTTATCTTATCAATTTCTTTTCTTTCGCTTTGCGATTTGTTTTTACCAAACATTTCTTTCATGCTATATTCAAAATTTTGAATTGTTTGGTCAACTCTTGAAGAAGTGAAAAAAATTGTATGCAAATAATCGGGTTGTTTTAGTAACTCATTAAGTTGAAACAAACAATAGCAAAAGCCTTCTCCATCTCCATTTTTGTTTGTTTTCATATCAAATGTAGAATTAATTCCATAAGTTCCATCAATTTTATATTTTGAGTCTTTTATTTTAATTGTATTTAAAGTATGGAGAGAATCTTTTGAATTTGACTTAGTGTTTAAAAAATCGGATTTTAAATTAGGGTTATTTAATTTGTCGATTATTAATTTAAAATAAGAAGAAATACCAGAACAAATTAAAGTTTTTTCTTCATTTTTAAAACCTAAAATTCCTTGAGATTGTTCAAATTTTATAGGATCATTATAACTTTTATACATAAAGTCACTAGTCAATTTTTTATAAACATATAGTGTTATTTCCAAAGGTGTTATTTTTTTATTTATTACATCATAAACTATATCATTTGCATATTCATTAGCCTTTATTACATCATCTAAGGACCAAAGTTGATTATATTCTTCGCTTTTATATGGAATTTTAAAGAATTCGGAAAATTTTATTTGGCTAACATAATCATTGTCATTTGCAAGTTTGTTGTAAAATTGGAGTTGTTCCTCTATTTTTTTTAATAATATCAATTGATTTTCATCATAATAGTAGTCAATTTTTGAATCTTTTGATTTGTCAGAAGAAGAAACTAAAACTTTAATTTCTTTATATCCAGATTTTATCAATTTGTTAAAAATGCGAATACATTTTTTAATGTATTTTTCATTTATGTTATTGCCATCAATAGCAATGCGAATTTGTTCTTTTAATAACATCTTCAAGAAATCATTTTGAAAAAAGATTGATTTTTGTTGATTTTCTTTTTTTTCTGATTCTGAGTCGTCATCATTTTTTGAAGTCAAATAAGAACTAGATTCCATTTTTTGTTTCACGAGTTTTTGGAGATGAGTTTTATTTAAGTTCAATTTTTCAAGAAAAGTTTTTGATAAAATTTTTTCTTGTTTTTTTAAGTTGGAAAAAAATTTTTCTTCTTCAATTCCTGAAAATAAAATCATCCATGTGTTGTTGCTGGCAAGAATAGGGTGTAATGCCATAGTGTTCCAGTCAGAAAGTATTTTGCGTTTTTCTTCTAAAGACATAAAATTAAATCCTTCATAATCGGTTGCAGCAAAGTTATACATTTTGTTTATATCAAATTTTTCCATCGTTTGTTCTCCTATTTTTATTATAGTCATTTTTTTTACATAGTCAATATATGATTTTGTACATATTGTAATATTTATCAATATTGACAAAATTTGGCGGTTGTGTTAAAATATCAAAGAAAAAAGGGAGAAGTAATGTTAGAGATAAAAGGACTTACAAAACGATATAAAAATTCATCTTTTTATTCAGTCAAAAATTTAAATTTAACTTTAAATGAAGGTGAAATTTTTGGGTTTTTAGGAAAAAATGGTGCAGGGAAAAGCACTACTATAAAATGTTTGACAGGAATATTGCCTTTTGATGAAGGGTCTATAAAAGTTTGCGGTTATGATATAAAAGAAAATCCTATTGAGGCAAAATTGAACATTGGTTATGTTCCAGATAATCATGCCGTTTACGAAAATTTGACAGGAAGAGAATATGTAAATTATATGGGAAATATTTATAGAGTTCCTAAAAAGACTATTGAAGAAAGAATAGAAAAATTTAGTCAATTGTTTAACATGTCTCATGCCATAGACAATCAAATTCGTTCTTACTCTCATGGAATGAAACAAAAGATATGTATTATAGCGGCTCTTATACATAATCCAAAATTTTGGGTGCTTGATGAACCTTTAATGGGGCTTGATCCGCAAAGCACTTTTGAAATTCGTGAATATATGAAAGAGCATAAAAGACTTGGTAATTGTGTTTTCTTTTCTTCTCATAATATTGACATGGTTGAAAAATTGTGTGACCGTGTTGCTATAATGAACAGAGGTCAATTAATGGAAATTATTGATGTAAAAAAATTTATGGCAGAAAGCAAAATTCCTTTAGAAACTTACTTCTTGAATATGACAAAAGATGAAAAAGCAAAAGTTATAAAATATGAAAATAAAAAAGAAATAAAAGAAAAATTGAGACAACAAAAAAGAGAAGAAAAAGAGAAAGCAAAAGAAGAAAATCAAAAAAAGAAAAAAGAAAATAAAGAAAAAGCAAAAAAAGAGAAACAAAACAAAGAAAAATAAAAGGAAAATCATGACTCAGTTTTTAACACTTTTAAAACTAGAATTTATGAATAGTGCGCCAAAGAATAGGGTTAAGGGGCATGTTTTTTCCAAATTATTCAAAATCTTGATATACATTTTATTTATTTGTGCAATTGGTGGTGGCCTTTTATATGTTTTTAACAGCATTATAAATATTTGTATAAAGTCTGATCTTGAACAAGAATTTATTGTTTATTATGCATTTCTAGTGCAAATTGTTCAGTTGTTTTTTGGTTTAAGTTTGACAACAAAAACTTTATTTTTTAATTCAGATTCTGATATTTTAAAACTACCATTAAATGGAAAAATGATTTTTTTAGCAAAAATTACTTATCTTTTCATTTATGAATTAATTTTTACAACATTTTTGACATTGCCTGTTTTTATTCTATATGGAGTTAAAACAATGCAAAGTGCAATGTTTTACATAATGCTTTTACCTAACATATTATTTTTTCCTGTTATACCTTTTTTGTTTGGGGTGTTGCTTTCAGTGCCTGCAATGTATGTTGTCGGATATTTAAAAAATAAATTTGTTGTCATGTTGTTTTTATACATTTTATTTGTAGCAATTGGATTTACTCTTTATACATACGGTTTAAAATTTATTATGGAAATTTTAAATGCTAATGATATATCTTCAATTCTGCAAACCCAGGTCATTTTAGACATAAAATTTATTTCTAATATTTTGTATCTCCCATTATTGTTTAAAAATTCATTATTGTTATATCGTTTTTTTCCAAGTGCAATTGTAAATATAACTATTGCCATTGTTTTGTTTGTAATTGTTATGTATTTTGCAAAACAAGCTTATCTTAAGATTTTGCTTTCTAACATGGAAAATGATACAAATGTGTTTAAGCACAAATCACAAGTAAAAGAAAGGGGAATAAAAAGAGCTTTATTTTTTAGAGAATTTGTTACTATTTTTCGTTCTGTAAATTATTCTTTTCAATATCTTACCATAATTATTACAACACCTTTAATGGTTTTCTTTTCAAGTCAAATTGCTTCAAATATTGGTGTTGGACAAGTTGGAGCAGGAATTTTACCTGGTATAACTATTTTAGTTTTGTTGATGTTTTTGTCAATGGGTACTTCATTTGCAGCAACTTCTATAACACGAGAAGGTGGAAATTTCTTTCACACCAAAATCATACCTGTTTCCTTTACAAAACAAATTGTTGTTAAATTTTTGCTTTATGTAATAGTTTCTATTCCGTCAATTTTAATCAGTTGTTTAGTTTTAGCTTTTGCTGGCTTTTTGTCATATTTAGGGGCAATGCTTATAGCTATTGCTGTTTGCTTTATTGTAATTGGCTCTATTTGTAGCTCTATTTTATTAGATATAAGAAAGCCTCAATTTATGTATCTTGATGGAAAAGAAATAACAAATTCAAACGCAAACATAAATACAAGTATAAGTATTGGATTTTTAATCGCCATAATTATGGGAATTGGTGCAATTGTTATTTCAATGTTTGTTTCAATTTCTGCAATATATCTTGTTTTGTTTGGTTTTGGTGTTCCATACTGTGCAATAGAAGTCTTTAGATTGTTTTTTAGATTGGAAAAAAGATATAGGAGCATAGAAGCATAATGAAAAAATTAATGATATTTTTAATGATTGCAATTCCGCTTGTAATTATCATTCTTATCAATTTCACAGTAGATGTGGTGATAGGAAATGTTTCTATTGCTGTTGATAGAATTGAACTTGATAGAACTGAAGTTTTTGCAAATATTGATGAAGAACTTTCTTTAAACGCAACAATTTATCCATCAAATGCTACTAATCAAGAAATTGTTTGGAAAAGCACAAATGAAAATGTTGCTGTTGTTGATTTAAATGGTAATGTAAGTTTTGTAGGGTTTGGTAATGGCTATATAACTGCCACTACGGTTGATGGAAATAAAATGGCAAGTTGTTATTTTTATGTTACAGACACAGTAGTGCATGAAGTAATTTTGACAAGCCCAAAAACTGAAGTGCACATAGGCACAAATGTGCAACTTTCAGTTACAGTATTACCAAATGAAGCATTAAACAAAAATGTTACCTTTGTTTCTTCAGATGAAGAAATTGCAACCGTTGACCAAAACGGAATGGTTACAGGTTTAAAACTTGGCAGAGTAATAATTAGTGCAATTTCAGAAGACGGTGGGTTTGTAGGAACGGTTAGTCTTCTTATCACAAATCCTGTAAAAGAGTTGGTTTTAAATAGTGAAAATGCTGTTACAGGTGAAAATACTTATCGAATAGGCTATCAAATTTTGCCAGAAAACGCAACAAACAAATCAGTTGTTTTTGAAATAGATGATTCTTCTATTGCAACAGTTGATGGTTCAGGACTAGTGACTTTTGAAAAAGCTGGAGAAGTGAAAGTAAAAGTTACCACAGTTGATGGAGGCTTTACTAAAACTGCAACAATTGTATATACTGCGGGTTATGCTCAAAGTTTAAGTTTGGAAGAATATTCAATATCAGCAAAAATAAATGATTCGCCAAAATACATTGATTATCATGTTATTCCAAATTCTATTCCAAACACTGAAGTAACATTTGTTTCTTCTAATGAAGAAGTGGCTTATGTTGTAAATGGTCACTTGTACTTTGTTGGTGGTGGAAATGCTACAATATCTGTAAAAGTAGAAAAGTCAGAAGGTGTATATTTAGAGCAACAAATTATGGTTTATGTCGATAGCCCTGCAGAGAGCATAATTATCGACAACATTGTATCTGCTGAAAATAAAGTTCAACTAAATCCAAAATCTTTCCCAGAAAATTCTACTAACACTAAATATTTCTATTACAGTAACAATCCTTTAGTAACTGTTGATGCAAACGGCCTTGTTACATTTAATACAGACAGTGCTATGACTGCCAAAATAAAAATATATGCAAATGAGGATCTTAGCAATGTTTCAACAGAAGTTGAAATTGAATATACTGCAGGAAAAGCTAAAGAATTTGGTTTGGTTGATAATTCATTATCAATGTATTATGGTCAAAGTTCTGTAATTGATTATTATGTTTTTCCATCAAATGCTGATGTCTCAAAAATAAATGTATCAATTTTATCGCAAAACAATAACTCCGGAGCAGGAGATGTTGTGCAACTTTTGCCAGATGGTTCTTTATACGGTAAGGGTGGAGGTTATGCAGAAATTGAAGTTTCATTGGTATTATTAAATGGTGAAAAAGTAATAAAAAAATTGCAAGTTGAAGTAAAAAGAGATGTTGAAGAAATTGAAATTGAACTAGACTTGCAACAACAAGATGGCGTTTATGTTACAGCAGAAAGCACAGTTTATTTTAATGGGCAATGTTTACCATTGGATGCTTCTGACAAAACAATTGTGTGGTCGGTGGATGATAAAAATATGGCTGTTTTACTTGATGGTAAATTAAATTTCAATCAAGTTGGAACTATTAAATTAACTGCTACTTCTGCTAGCGGATATAAAAAGGAATTTTATATTCAGTATACTGGATCTTATCCTATATCTGCAGAAATAGGTATCATGACAAAAAATGGCATTTTGGAAATTCCAAAAACAATAAATGTAGGAGATACTTTTGATGTTGTAATAAAAAATATCTTTCCATCTAATACAATAAACAAAAATATTTCTTTAAAAGTTTCAAATCAGTCTACTTCAAGTTTGCTAGGAAAAGTGCTGACCGTTGATGGTAGCAGTTTTTCTGCTGTGGCAGGAGGAAGAGCAACTTTAACAGTTTATGTTTCAACAACTATTATTCTAAATTTTGAAATTGAAGTAAATCAAAATCCTCAAGAAATATCAGTTTCTCCAGCAAACATTCAAACTACAAATTCTTCAATAGAATTAATAGCAAATGTTTTGCCTATTGATACAACAAATAAACAAGTGAAATTTGAAATTTTAAATGGAGATATTGCATATATAGAAGGCAACATTTTGTATTTTAAGCAAAATGGAATTGCACAAATCGTAGCAACAAGTCTTGCTGATGAGAGCATTCAATATTCTTTTACAATCGAAAAGATAGATAAGGGGACCGGAAACTTAGATCCTACACAAGATTCTATTGAAATGATTGTAGGTGAAAGCTTAAAGGTTGATTTTTCTTCTCAAGGAATAATATATGACCATATGGAAATAAATGTTGTTTATGGTGAAGAAAATGGTATAATTGTATTAGAAAATGATGTTGTAAAAGCATTAAAACCAGGGGAAGCGGAAATAGAATGCTTTTTATATGATAATTTTGGAACTCCTATTCAATCTTACAATATAGAAATTTTGGTGAAACAACTTGTAGAAAATGTATTATATAATGGCTCTCTTGAAATTTATAATAATTACATAACAACAGCAAAAGACACAACTTCTTTAAAAGATTTTAAAACTTTACCTGAAAATGTTTCTAACAGCACACTAAATTTTGAAATTGTTGAATCTTATAATTCAAGTGGTATGAGCGAGAACATTGCTTATATTTATAACAATAATATTTGTTGGACAAAATCTGGAACAATAGTTTTAAAAGTTAGTTCAGCTGATGGAGGCGTTTCAAAAACTTTTAGTTTCAAATATACAGGTGGTGATGCTTTAAATGCAGAACTTAACTTGCAAGATGAAATAACTTTAAATGTTGGCGAAAGTGTTAAAATTGAAGTAAGTAGATGGATACCTTCTGATGCTATAAATAAACAAATTCTTGTAAAAGAAATTTCTCACACAAATGGTGTACAGGTTGTTAGTTTAGATTTAGAAAACATGACAATTACTGCTTTGAATGGTGGTTATAGTCAAATTATAGTTGAACTTTCAAGTGGAATAACAAAACAAATAAAAATCAATGTAGTAAAGCTTGTTTCTTCAATTCAAGTAGCAGAGGACGATATTGTTACCGCATTAAATCAAGCAACAATAAATGCGACCGCATTACCAAGTTCTGCATTAAATAAGACTTTGTCGTTTACTATGGCTCCTTGTGACTACGCAAGACTTGAAAATAATAAAGTGATTTTCACAAAAGCAGGCACCGTAATTGTTACTATTTCTACAATGGATGGAAGTAATTTAACAAAAGATGTTCGTGTAACAAGTACAATGGGCTATTTGTATAATATTGAATTAAACACAACAGAAAAATCAATTAATAAAGGCAGTTCATTTAGTTTATATGTAAAACAAACTTATCCACTTGATGCAACTTATAAAGATGTAAGTTTTAAAATCCTTTCACAACAGGCAACTGATGGCTCAGGCAAAAATGTTATTTCTATGGCAGAAAATGGATTAGTTCAAGGGTTATATGGTGGAAAAGCGATTATCAGAGCTTATAGTTTTAACAGTAATGGAGAAGAAGTTTATACAGATTGTGTAGTCTATGTTAATACTCCAGTTACAAAAGTTGAAATTGATTTTATAGGAGATGTTGAGTATTATCAAAATTTAATTGTAACTAGCAAAAACAAATTGTATTTTGAACAATATGTTTATCCTTTAGATTCAACTAATAAAGATTTTGTTTATAGCCTTTCTGACAACACAAAAGCAATAGTAGAAAAAGGTGTAATAACTTTCTTGCAAACAGGAATTGTTACAATAAGGTTTTCTGCGAAGGACACATCAAATGGAGAAAAATTTGTTTCTTATTCATTCTATTATACTGGGGAAAATTTGCTTGAAGCTACACTTGACACTTCTATGTTTGAAGATGGAACTTTATATTTAAATAAAGGTGAAAGTTTTAATCCTATTCTTACAAAGAAAATTCCAAATGATAATAATGAAATTTTGTTTTCTATAAAAAATTTGATGGAACAAAGAAACCACAAAGATACGGCTGTTATAGATTTTTCAAATGGAGAATTTTATGCTATCGGTGGGGGAGTGGCAACATTTGATTTGTATGCAAATAATATCTTTTTAGGAACTTTTACAATAAACGTTTTTGCAAAAACTGAAATGATTATGACAGATTATCCAGATGTAAATTATGTTGCAACACCATCTTTCCATATAGAATGTGAAGTGTATCCATATGATTCATCAAATAGAAATTTTATTTACTCATCAAGTGATGAAACAATTGCTAAAGTGGATTCTTCAGGTTACGTTGAATTCTATAAAATTGGTCGTGTAGTAATTACAGTTAAAGTTGAAAACCAGGAAGATATTCAAATTCAAATTGTTGTGGAATATACAAAAGAAATTCAAGGTATTTCAATTTCTAAAAATTTAATTACAGAAAAATTTGTTGGAGAATATGTGGATTTTGAAGTCATACCTTATCCAATTGATGCAGAAAGATTTACTTACAGCGTTACATTGATGGATAACTCAATTGCTGAAATAACCCAATTGGGCTCCACATATAGAATAAGAGGGTTAAAGGCCGGAGAAGTTGAAGTTGTTGTAAAAGTTGATGGAAAAAATATTTCTTATAGTCAAGAATTTACTTTTTACACTAAATTAAACGATATAAGACTTGAATTAGACAACAAACTTGATGCAAATGGTTTTGGTGGATATAGAGTTTTTGGAAATTATTTCATTGAAAATAACAGATTAATAGAAACTTATAAAATGAATTACACAACCAGTCCTACTGATAGTGTGAATAATTTTGCGGATCTTTTAATGTGGTCATCAAACAACGAAGAAGTTGCGACTGTGAATGAAAACGGAATTGTTACTTTTGTAGGAGTAGGAGAGGTTACAATCACAGTTTCTCAAAAACCACCATATGAAAACGCAAATGTTGTTTCTGATAGTTACACATTTACAGTTGTTCGTGGTATAAATGTTTTCAATGATAGTCAGTTTACATTTGCTTTACATAATATGCATACTATTTTTACAGATGAACTAAAGAGTTACATAGTTTTACATAATAATATTTTAGTTGAAAATGAAGATGACGATGTAACTTTAAATTTCAATACGCACGGAAATGGATACATGCTAGATTTTTCAAATTTTGATAACTATTATAAAGTTATAGTAAATACGAATGATTTAGTTTTTGACAATATTGTTTTTAGAGGTGTTTCTTTTGAAAATGGTGAACTTTCTGAACTTGAAGACGAAGGTGTTTTAATTACTATTGAAGAAAGAAAAAATATTTCCTTTGTCAACTGTATTTTCGAAAATGCAATGACACTAGTTGAAACTTTTGGAAGTGAAGTCGAATTTAGAGGATGCATTTTTAGAAATTCTTTTTCAAGTGGACTTACATTAAACAGATATAAAGACTCTGAAAAGGCTTCTAATGTAACTGTTGAAGATTGCATTTTTTCAAGGTCGTTGTTAAGTGCAATTATGTTTAACCCTGATAATTCTAAAGTTTTAAAAGGATATGAGAGTAAACTTACTATTAAAGGTGATTTAAAAATTTATAATTGGCTTACAATGGATGAATTTCAAGTTGGACCATTTGTAAAATATTTCGAAAATTATGGCTTTGGTAGTGTTGCTGAAAGCGTTATAAATAAAATTAAAAACATTATAACTACAAATTATCCATCTTATAAATACAATTACAATGGAAAAGATTACTATCATTTTGGAATTTTAAAAATTTATGCTTCTGCAAGTGGGGTTGCAAATTTCCAAAGTAATGGTATAATAGATAAGAGTCAAATGTCTTCTAAGTATAATTATATTGAAGGGCCAATAAAAGGTAGCGTGCAAGAACTCGGAATTGTCCTAAATTTTAATTTTACTATGACAAACTTGACAAATTTAAATCCTTGCATTAAGCCAGGAGATACATACGAAGGTACTGAAGTTGCATTATCTGAAATAAGACAGAAGAAAAACATAATTTATTACAAGGAAAAATATGCTAATTAAAAAAATGAAATATAACTTAATCATTGCAATATTGCTATCTTTTATTAGCATATTCTTTTTCACATGCATATTTGAAAATAAAAATTCTCAAGCTGCAATTGAAAGTGTTTCTGGAAATAAATATGTTCTTACTTCACAAGTAGGCGGAAGTGTTGGACATTACTTTAAAGATGACGGCGGGAATTCAACTCTTTATGGTAGTGAGATTTCAAATGAAGGCGGATCTTATTATTCAATAGTTGCAAACACTGGAGTAACATTAGATAAATCTTCTGGTGGTTATGCTGTAGTTCGCTTTACAAATGATATAAAAGAAATGATTGCAAAAGGTATTTTATATGCAACAGCAGAAATTTCTTTTCAAGCAAAAAATGACAATAATCAATCAAACATAAAAGTCGTATTATCTCAGGGAGATAATAATGTGACTTTTACAACTTCTTATAACAATAAAGAAAAAACTTTTTATCAATCTGAAATGATGTTGCTTGATGGCTTGAGCAATGAAATTAAATTTGAATGGTCAACAATTGAAAAAACCAAAGCAGGAGAATATAGTAATTTTGTTCTTTCAGAGCCAACTATAAAGTTATATACAAAAATCAATAATATTGTTTTTAGCAATACAAACCAAATTGTAGGAGCTGGTCAAAGTATAGAGCTGATTGCATATAACGATGTTTTGCAAATTAACAATGTTACTGGAAACCTTTTAAGCTATTCAAAAATAAATCATAAAATTGAATATGTTATTACCGAGGGTAGTCAGTATGCTTCAATTATTGGTAATTATATATTTATTGACGATAATGCACCTGAAGGAACAAAAATTTCTGTGAAGGCAAGGTGTAGAGCAAATTCTTATGAAAAAGATAATTTTATAGAAGCAAAAAATGTTGTTACTTTTACGGTAAGTTCTACACAAGTCGAAGTTAAAATTCACACAGATTTTGATGATCCTGCTGTGATTAGCGGAGAGGGGGTTTATAACGAAGGAAGAAGAATATTCTTACGAGTTTTGCCAAAAGAAAAATTCAACTTTAAAGGTTGGTATATTAATGATGAATTGGTTTCAACAAGCAAAAATTATAGTTATGTAGTTAAAGCTGGCGATAAAATTTATGCAAAATTTGTAAAAGATATAACGATTTCTTCAATAAGTGTTAACAACAAAGTTTATGATGGAACAACAATTATCAATTTTGAAGATATAGTTTACAATTTTGATGGAGTTGAAAAGCAACATAATGTTTATTTCACTGGTGCATCTATTCATTTTGCAAGTGCTGTGGCAGGCGAAAATAAAGTTATAGTTGTAGATAATATGGAAAACATTGTTCTTTCCGGTGAGGATTCAGACAAATATAATTTAACTAGTCAACTTGTTCCACAAAGTTATGCAACAATTTTACCAAGAGATATTTTAGTTTCACCACAGACATTAGAAAAACAATACGGAGATAAAGAGCCTGCTCTTTCTTACATTGCTTATGGCTTAATAGAAGGAGATAAATTGACAGGCTCACTCGAAAGAGAAAAAGGTGAAGAAATAGGAAAATACAAAATAAGTGTTGGCTCACTTTTCAATCAAAATTATAATATCAAATTGGATGATGAATATTTCTTTATTATTACTCAAAGGCAATTAAATATTTCTCAACTTGTTGCAAAAGACAAAGTATATGATAAAACAACAAATGTTTCATTAAATTATACATTAGAAAATATTTACAATAATGAAGATGTTGATGTTATTATAGATGCTAAGTTTGAAGATTATAATGCTGGAACATTAAAGAAAGTGATTATTAACAATATTGAAATTGTTGGAGAAGATAGAGAAAATTACACAATTTCTTCTTATCCTAATGAAATTTATGCAAACATTTTTAAACGAGAAATAACTGTTAAGGCAATAAATAAAAATTTTATTTATGGAGATGAAATAGATTTATCATATGAAGTTTCTTCTTTACTTGAAGGTGATGTTTTGGAAGGCGAACTTTCTATTTCAGATTTCAATGTTGGTTTGCATGAAATAACTTTAGGTTCTTTAAATAATCCAAATTATCAAATTATTTTTGAGAACGCAGTATGTCAAATAGAAAAAAGAGATGCTTTTGTAAAAGCAGATGAATTAGTAAAAGAATACGGCGATTCTGACCCTATTTTAACATTTACAACTGAAAATGTTTTAGAAAATGATAAATTAGTAGGTTCTCTTTCTAGAGAACATGGAGAAGAAATAGGAAAGTATCAAATTACTTTAGGCTCTTTAACTAATAGTAATTACAACATTATTTTTGAGTCTTCTATTTTTGAAATAATAAAAAGAGAAATCGTTGTTGAAATAAACTTTAAAGATAAAATTTATGATGGTAGTGCGATAGTTGAATATGATTTACAATTTAACAACAAATTGAATGAACAATATTTGGAACTAGATTTAAATGTAAAGATTGATAATGGCAATGTTGGAATTCATGAAATAAAAATTTTATCTTGTCAGGTGAATGGTGACGACATTGAAAATTGTAATTTCGAATTTTTATACTCAAATCAAAGTATAACAATTTCAAGACGAGATGTAGTTATTTCAATTGAAAATCTTGAAAAATATTATGGAGATAGTGATCCTCAATTAAATTATTCAGTTTCAGGTCTAGTTGAAGGAGAAACTTTGCAAGGAAAACCTAAAAGAAATGTGGGTGAAAATGTTGGAGTTTATTCTTATTATTTAGATTCACTTAATAATGAAAATAATCCAAATTATAACATTGTTTATAATGATACTGCTTACTTAACAATTTTAAAAAGAGATATAAATTTAAGGGTAAATGCTTTATCAAAAATATATGGAGATGAAGACCCTGAATTAAAATTTGAATTAATTGACCACAGTCAACTTCAATTCGAAGATAAGATTGAATATTTGTTCACAGGAGAAATATCAAGAGAAAATGGTGAAAATGTTGGAGCTTATCAAATATTAATTGAAAAATTAACTTTCAATGAAAATTATAATTTTATATTTGAAAATTTAATATTTGTTATTAATAAGAGACCTATAGTTATACAAGCAAATGATGTTGAAAAAATTTATGGAGATGAAGATCCTGAATTTACTTATACTACTACAAATGTTTTAGAAGATCAACCTATAACTGTTTCGATAAAAAGACAATATGGAGAAAATGTTGGGGAATATGAATTGATGCTTGAATCTTACAATGATGCAAGATATTCTATCACATTTGTTCCTGGCTATTTAAATATTACTCCTAGCAAAATTACATTAAAAGCATCTTCAAAAGTAAAATTTTATGGAGATGAAGATCCATATTTTGATGTAGTTATAACAGACGGATTGTTAAAAAATAATGATGTTCTTTCAACCATTACACAAGGACAACTTGAGAGAGAAAACGGTGAAAATGTTGGAACTTACAAAATCAATCAAGGTTCATTTTCATTAGGTAAAAATTACAGTATAGTTTTTCAAACTGCTAATCTAGAAATTATTGAACAACCGATAAAAATCGTTGCCAATTACACTCAAAAGCAGTATGGAGATGCTGACCCTAGTTTAAATTTTAAAATCGTTGAAGGCTCTTTAAAATTTAATGATAATTTTGAAGGTGTTTTGACAAGAGAACAGGGAGAAGAAATTGGTGTTTATAAAATCAATATAGGGACTCTTTCTTTAAACGAAAACTATATTCTTTCTTTTGAATCTAATACCTTTGAAATTACAAAAAGGCAAATAAAAATCATTCCTGAAGTTTTATCAAAAATCTACGGAGATGAAGAACCAGAAATGACTTATGTAATTATTGGAGATTTAGTAGAAGGAGATGAACTAGTTGGCTCTTTGTTTAGAGAAAAGCCTACAAGTTTGGATAATCCTTTATTGTATGAAGAAGTCGGTTCATATAAAATTCACAGCACTTTATCACACGAAAAATATATAATTGAATATGAAGATAATTATTATTTTAAAGTTTTGCCAAGAGTGATAGAAATAAAAGCCGATAGTAGTGAAAAAACTTATGGAGAAAAAGATCCTAAATTAACTTACAAAATTGTAAGTGGTGAAATTTTAGATGGTGATAGTTTGACTGGTAATATTTATAGAGTTGCAGGTGAAAATTCTGGAACATATGATATTAGAAGTTCATTAACATTAGGCAAAAATTACACAATAATTTTCCAAAAAGGAATCTTTACAATAAATCCTATAAAGATTAAAATACAATCACAAAATTATTCTAAAATTTATGGGGAATTTGATCCTGTTTTTGACTATGAAATCATAGAAGGTGAGTTGATAAACAATGACATTCTATACGGAAATATTGGAAGAGAGGCAGGAGAAAATGTTGGCGTTTATAAACTTGTTTCAAACCTTTCAAACATAAATTATGAAATCGAACTTGAAAATGCATTTATGATTATCGAGAAAAAAGATGTATATTTAAAAGCTTCTGTTTATGATAAAATTTACGATGGAACAAACAAAGCTACAATAAAAACACCTGTAGTTTCTGGTCTTGTTGACAATGATGTTATGCTTTCTTATGATAAAAACAATTGTTCATATTTTGTCACATCTGAAGTTGGAAATGATATTGCTGTTATTTTTTATGACATAAAACTTGTTGGGGAAAAAGCAGATAATTATAATCTAATCTTACCAAATAATGTTGTGGGAAACATTACTTACAATCAACTTTCTTCTCAAAATGAAACAGTGGTCGTAAAAGCAGTTGATAATGCTTGTTTATATTATCAAACTATTTTAAATTTTTCTACTTTTGAAATTAAAAGAGAAGACATGAAATTAAACAAATATCAAGTTTTGAAAGGTTTTGAAATTTGGCTTGAAAATAATGGCGAAAAAGTAGAAATTTCAAACACAATATCTTTAACTATAAAATTAAACGAGAATTATGCTGACAGAAACAATTTTTATGTTTATCATAAAAATGATAATGGTGAGTATGTTTTGGTAAACAGCACAAAAAATAATGGTGAACTTGTAATAAGTATTGATGAGCTTGGAGAATTTGTTATTATGACAGACAATGATAAGTGGATTGATATAGCTTCATATGTTTGTGTTGGTGTTTTGACAGTATTTATTGTTGTTTATGTTGTTTATTATACAAAAAATAAAAAACGTAAAAATTAGAATAAAAAAATCTTCTTATGAAAGAAGATTTTTTTTATTTTTCCATTTCATTAATGAAATAGCCATTTTTATAAATTAATTTATTGTCCAAATAAACATTTGTTTGTTTTTCTTTTTCATTTTCCTGATAAGATGAAATAATATTATTAATATTTTTTATATCTTGAGAATTTGTCACTATTTCTTCTGTATAATATTTTTCACCCGAACCTTTTAATTGTGAAAGAAGAGCTTCTTCTGGGTCCAAATTTTTTGCAGTAATATCAAGAGTTGTATCAATAGAAGTTGAATAAACTAGGATTTGGTTTTCTCCAGAAGCATTTTTAAAATAGAAAGGAATTTTGTAAACTAAATCGCCAGAATTTTTTATGTAATAGAACATTTCTCCAACATAATCTATTTTTTGTTTTAAATTTTCTTCAACCAAACTTTTCATTTCAGTTCGATAATTGTTCATGTAACTATAACCAAAAAGCGCAGATTTATTTGGATTATTTAAAAATTCAACTACATTGCCTATTTTGTCAAGGCTGCTCATATTTTCTTTTGCAAATTCAAATGTGGTATCTGCAAAAAATTGCATATCGTAGATTTTGTCATTGTTTCCTTGAAATTTTATAGAAATTAAATAATTATCAAATGTTTGAGAAACAACTTCGTCTTTCATTTGAATTTGGTCTATTGATAATAGAGTTTTAATGCTTGAAATATTTATACCAAAATTTTTGCAATCACGCAGAATTAAATTGTAAAGTTTGTTTAAAATTTCTTCCTTTTCTTCATCTGTGCTGACATCTGTGTTGATTTGGCCATTATCATCAACTTCAAAATCATTTTCTCCTGTGTCATCTTCGATTGTGTTTCCTACATCAAAATCAGGAGTTAAATTTTGAATTTTGTTTTGAGAAGCCAAATATAACTCTACACTGTTAAAATAAATAGAAAAACTCATTAAACAAATTGTAGCTGTTTTCATTAATTTAAGACTGATGTTGTAAGAGTAGTTGTGTTTTAATGGTGGTTTAAAAGAGTTTTTATAATCAGATTTTTTGTCTTTTTTTAAATTTTTTGAAATAGTTTGAAAAATTGAATAAAAAACTTCTCCTGCATAAAGTTTTGGCTTTTGATTATACAGGGGAGTGTTGATTTTTAAAATTTTTTTGTTTTTGTTATTTAATTCTTTTTTCATTTTTTGTCATCATATTATATCATAATTTTACAATAAAATCAATATAGAAATCATTTTTATTTTTTATACTAAAGAAAATTCTTTTGGCTTTTTTTAATTAAGTGCTATAATTTTAAATCGTAAGGAGTGGTTATGAAAGAAATAAAAATAGCAAAAATTCATGCAAGACAAATTTTGGATTCTCGTTCAAATCCAACAGTAGAAGTTGATGTGATTTTGGAAAATGGTATTTTGGGTAGAGCCTCTGTTCCTTCAGGTGCTTCAACTGGGGCTTTTGAAGCAGTGGAACTTCGTGATAATAACAAGAAAATTTATAATGGAAAGTCAGTTTTAAAAGCTGTAGATAATGTAAACAAAATAATTGCAAAAGCGGTTGTAGGAATGAATGTTTTTGCTCAAAAAGAAATAGATAAGGTTATGTTGCAACTTGATGGAACTGAAAACAAATCAGAACTTGGTGCAAATGCAATACTTGGCGTTTCTTTAGCTGTAGCAGTTGCAGGAGCAAAAGCTGAAGGAAAATCTTTGCATGCTTATTTAGGAAAAGGAGAAACTTTGCCTGTGCCTATGCTTAACATTTTAAATGGAGGGAAGCATGCAGATAACAATATAAATTGTCAAGAGTTTATGATTATGCCAATTGGAGCAAAATCTTTTTCACAAGGATTAGAATGGTCAAGTGTTATATATCAAACTTTAAAAGGCATTTTGAAAGAAAAAGGATATTCTACTGGCGTTGGAGATGAGGGCGGTTTTGCGCCAAACCTTTCAAGTGATGAAGATGCTTTGAAACTTCTTGTTGAAGCAATCGAAAAGGCAGGATTTAAAAAAGGTAAAGATGTAGCAATAGCTCTCGATGTTGCTTCAACTGAAATGTTTGATGAAGCAGAAAAAATTGGTGAGAAAGGAAAATATTATTTTTGGAAATCAAAAAAATTATTTTCTGCAGAAGAACTCATAGAATTATACCAAAATTGGATTGCAAATTATCCTATAGTTTCAATTGAAGATGGGCTTAGCGAAGAAGATTGGCAAGGTTGGGAAAAACTTACAAAAGTTTTAGGCAAGAAAATTCAACTTGTAGGTGATGATCTTTTTGTTACGAATACAAAAAGATTGAAAAAAGGAATTGAGAATCATGTTGCAAATTCTATACTTGTTAAAGTTAACCAAATTGGAACTTTAACGGAAGCAATAGATGCAATAAAACTAGCAAATAAAAACAAAATGACTGCTGTAGTTTCTCATAGAAGTGGGGAAACAGAAGACACATTTATTGCAGATCTTGTTGTTGCTTTGGATTGTGGTCAAATAAAAACGGGGGCTCCTTGTCGGAGTGAAAGAGTCGCAAAATACAACCAACTTTTGAGAATTGAGGAAGAATTAGGTAAAAAGGCTGTTTACAAAGGTAAAAAAGCATTAAAAATTTAGAAAATTCGACTTTTCCATTTTGGGAAAGTTGAATTTTATTTTTTGCTTGTATTTTTTTTAATTTTGGAGTAAAATCTATATGTATAGAAAAGGAAAAATAAATGAAAAGTATATATACATATTATAAAGAAAGATTAATTGAAATAAGCGGAAAAAACAGAAGTTTATATTTGAAAAGTTTTACAAAAAAGAATGGCTATGATTTAGGTAAAATTTTATATCAAAATCAAGAGTTTGCGAATGAACTTTTGGAAAATTTATGGAATGGAAAAACCATTGCTTTTCCTTTAATATGTAAAGAGAAAAAAGATGCGATTTTGAAAGCTAATAAAATTGTTTTTAACGACTTAAATCAAGAAGAAAGTGAAGATAAGCAAAAATTTGAAAAATTGAAAAGAGAACAGACCAAAAAGTGTATTGAGCAAGAAGTAAAAAATTTGATAGCACTGAAAAGAGAAATTGAAGAAATAGAAAAGGAAACCGGAAGATATGAACTTTTTGTTTGTTATCCATTTGTTTATGGAAATTTAAAAAATTATTTCTTCAAGGCACCCTTATTGATGTTTCCAGTTGAAATTGAAGTCGTTGATGATAATAACGTAAATTTATATCTTAAAGCAGGAGAACCTGTTCAATTAAATAAAGCATTGATGTATGCTTTTGCAGATGCAAAAAGATTGAATTTGGAAGAAATGGATATGGAATTTGATTGCATGAGATCTCGTTTTTCTTCTTTGCAAAAATTTCTTGATTATCTTTCTTCATTTGGCATCAAAATTATAAATAATCAAAGAAAGAATGTTTTTCCTTTTGACAGGTACTCCGAGCCAAAAAATGGTGAAAGCCCTGAAATAAAAAATTTATGTTTGCTTTCTAGGTGCAGTTTGGCAAATTCAATCTATAACGATTATGCTAGACTTGAAAAAAGTCATTTGGCAAATGAATCTGTAAATCAGTTGTTTAATAGAAAAACAAAAAAGCACAAACAAGAAAAAGTGGACAATTTATATTTAATAAACAATGTGGATTATGCACAAGAGCAAGTTGTAAAAAAAGTTAACGAAAGTGGCAACATGGTTATTTATGGACCACCTGGGACAGGCAAATCTCAAACGATTGTTAATATTATTTCTGATGCTATTTGTAGAAATAAAAAAGTTCTTGTAGTTTCTCAAAAGAAAGCAGCACTAGATGTAGTTTTCAATAGACTTGGAATTTTAAATAATAAAGCAATGTTTGTTGTAGATGCTGAAAAAGAAAAGCGTGGATTTTATGAAAGATGTTTAAATGCTCATAACAATTTTGTAAATTTTCAATTAAATCCTAATTTAAAAAAACAATATGATGAAGTAAATAAATTATTAAAAGAGGAAATTGAAAAACTTGAAGAAATAAACAACTGCTTAACTGAAAAAACTTCTTTTGGATTGTCTTTGCAAGAGATGTATTACAATTCTTTCAAAATAGGAAAAAAATCTGTAGAATATTCGATTTATCAGCAAATGTTAAATTGTAAAAAATTGCTTACAATGAACTATGAGCAACTTAATGATGCTTTAAGTATAATAAATGAGCCAAATAAAACACAACTTTACTATACATTTATTGAAAGCAAAAAGAAGAATCCATTTGTCGACCACTTAAAAAAAGATGCTGGGCTTCATTTTATCGCACAAGCACAAAGTAAACTTTTATCTTTGACAAAATCAAGACAAGGGCTTTTTGATGTTGCAAATTATAAATATAGCAGGCAAGTTATTACATACTTATCACAAATAAAAAGCAAGTCAAGTTTAGACAATTTGGTTAAAATGGTGGCAAGACTTGAATATCAAAAAGCCAACAAATTTTTAAAGACTTCTTGTGTATTGTTCCCTTTATATCCTTTTGCAAAAATCAACATGATGAAGAAAGAGAAAATTGTTGCAAATGAATTTGCAAAAACTATTGAGGCTATTGAAGAATATTTGGAAGATTATCAATTTTTAAAGGACATTTTAACTGAAGAAGGTTATTTAATGGCTGTTGACGGAATAATAAATGGAAACAATAATGTGTTACGACTTGTTCTTAATGCAGTTGAAAATTATATTGAAAACAAAGATATAAACAGCGTGCTAGAAAATTTAACTGAAAATCAAAAATTTGTGTTAAATTTTGCATATAAAAATGCAACTTCTTTTGCAAAATATAATGAAATATTAGAAAAAATAATGCCATTGAGAATATATCACGAAATATTAAATTATGAAAAGAAGTTGCAAGCCCAACTTTCAGGTATGGTAGATTTTGAAAATATTCGTTCTAAAATAGTAACCTTGAAAAATGAACAAAATTCAATTAGTAAACAAATAGCTTTAGAAAGTTTTGTAGAAAGTTATTGTTCTCTTATGGATGGAAGCGTTGAGAGTAAAGATTTCTTATATCAAATCTCCAAAAAACAAAATTTCTGGAGCATTAGAAAGATGATGGAAGTTTACAGTGAATATTTGTTTAAACTGTTTCCTTGTTGGCTTCTTTCTCCGGAAAACGTTTCAACAATTTTACCTCTTGAAAAAGATATGTTTGATATTGTCCTTTTTGATGAAGCATCTCAAGTTTTTATTGAAAATACAATACCTTCAATTTATAGAGGCAAAAGAGTTGTGGTGGCAGGGGATGCAAAACAATTAAGACCAACAACAACCTTTATGAAAAGATACATGGGGAGCAATCTTGATGATGATGTTGATTTGTCTACTCAAGCGGCGCTTGAAGTTGAAAGTTTGCTAGATTTGGCAGTTTCAAGATTTAACAGTGCAAATATTACATATCATTACAGAAGCAAAAATCAAGAACTTATTGATTTTTCAAATAAAGCTTTTTATTCTGGAAATTTACAAATTGCGCCTAATGTTTCAAAAAATATTAGACAAAAACCTATTGAAAGAATTTTGGTTGATGGAAAATGGAATGACAGAAAAAATTTGGAAGAAGCAAAAAAAGTTGTAGAACTGACAAAGCAAATTTTAAAAAATAGAAAAAATAATGAAACAATTGGAATTATAACTTTCAACTCGGAGCAGGAAATTGCAATTGAAGATTTATTTGATAAAGAATGTTATAAAGATGAAAACTTTAGAGCAAAGTTTATTAAAGAGACCAACAGAATTGAAAATGATGAAGATGTAAGTCTTTTTGTAAAAAATCTCGAAAATGTTCAAGGTGACGAAAGAGATATTATAATTTTTTCTATTGGTTATGCGAGAAATGAATTTGGTAAAGTTAATGCTTCTTTTGGTTCTTTATCAAACGAAGGGGGAGAAAACAGGTTAAATGTTGCTATAACTAGAGCTAAACAAAAAATCTATGTTGTAACAAGTATAGAACCAGAAGAATTAAAAGTTGACGGAGCAAAATATGCCGGACCTAAACTTTTAAGAAATTATTTAACTTATGCCAGAGCGGTTTCAAATGGAAATAATGAAGAAATTAATTCAATTTTAGATAGTTTTAATGAAAGAATTTTGAAAACTAATCAAACTTTTGGTCTTTTGCCACTTGAAAAGCAAATTCAAAAGAAACTTGTCAAACTTGGCTATAATGCTGAAATAAATTTAGGTAATTCTGATAGTAAAATCTCGGTTGCCGTTTATGATAAAAAGAAAGACAAATTTTTACTTGGAATTGAAACGGACCAAACGGCTATTTCGGGCTCAAAATCTATTTTGGAAAGAGATGTCTATAGAAATGAATTTTTAAAATCTAGAGGATGGAAAATCTTTAGGGTTTGGAGTCGTGATTGGTGGCACAATGCAAAAAGTGTTACAAATGCAATTGTAAAAGAAATTGAAAAACAAAAAAAATTGTTAGAAAAGAATGATAAAAGAAAATAAAATATTTAATTTTAAAATATTAAATTTACAGGAGAAAAATATTATGAAGAAAAAATCAAACAACACTCAACAATCATATGTTATGGTAAAACCAAGATTTGCAAACAATAAAGACTTAATCATTGAGATAAAAAATCGTTTAGCAAAAGTCGGTGTAAAGGTTCTTAAAGAAGATTATATAAATTACGATAGAGATTTAGCAAAAGAGCATTATGCAGAACATGTTGGCAAAGATTTTTATCCACCACTTGAAGATTATATTGTAAGTGATATTTGTTATGGTATGGTGGTAGAAGGTAAAAATGCAATTTCAAAAATTAGAGAAATTGTGGGCTCAACAAAAGAACCAGCAGATGGCACTATAAGACATGATATCCCTTTGATTTTTAAAATTGAATCATCAACAAGGGAAAATGTTATTCATGCCTCTGATAGCGAACAATCTGCAAAAAGAGAAATTGGAATTTTCGAAAAAGCAGTTGAAAAAAATCAAGAACTAAACAAATAGATATCAAGATTATTCTTGATATTTTTATTTTTTGTTTATTTTCTGTAAAAATCGGCATGTTTTGACAATTATTTATAAAAAAATAATTTTAATTATTAAAATTTCTTGACATAAGTCAATTGTTTTTATTAAAATGATAAAAAGAAAAGAGGAGGAATTTTATGAGTCCATTATTAATAGTACTTTTTGTAGTACTTGGGGTTTTGTTTTTAGTATCCATTGTGGCAAGTTTTATAAAATGGAATGCTAGAAGAGTTACAGCTTGGTTTAGTTTAAAAAAATTAGAGATAAATAAGCCTATACTTGATTATGCAAGACTTATTCTTGATGAAAATGGTCTTGAAGATGTTGAAGTAAAAAAGGTAGGTTTTTTTGCATCAATGTTTGTTGGAAACACTTACAGTCCATCAAAAAAATTGATTAGAGTAAGTTGGGGCACAGCATTAAGACCAACTCCTACTAGTTTAGCTGCAGTTTGTCAACTTGTTGGCCTTGCAAAAATGCATGCAGAAGGTAAAAAAGGATTGAGAATGGTTGAATTCAACAGATGGTTTGGCTGGGTGCCAATGCTTTTGTTACCTCTGGTGCTTGTAGGACTTATTGTTGATCTTGTTGTGTCTGGTTCAATAGGAACTTATATTATTATTTTCTCTGCAATAGGTTTGGGACTGGCATTGATCTATTTTATTCTTTCAGCAGTGGCTGCAAGCAAGTATATTGCATCATGCAAAATTGGTCAACAACTAATACTTGATATGGGGATTTTGCAAGAAAAAGAAGAGAGAAAAATTAAAAGTCTTTTCTCTGCTTGGAAACAACTTGCTGTATTAAATGTATTTATTGCTTTGTTTGAAGTAATTTATTTTGTATTAAGAATTCTTCTTTCGGGAACAAAATTGTTTAGGAGATAATGATGGAACAAAAATTTTTGAAAAAAGAAACTAAAACTTTTTCAGTTGTTACTAGTGTGCTTATTGGCATTGCACTTATGATATTGGTTATTGTAGGTCTTATTGGTGGTAATTTCTTAAACTTTTCACTTATTGGTTCTAGTGTTATTGTTTTTACATCTGCTATTTTTATGGGTGCTATGCAAATTAGAGTCTTTTCAAACTATAAAAGTCAAAAAAAATATCTTTGCGCTGATGGGATTTTTTATATTTGTTTGACAATTTTGGTCGCAGTTGCAGGTATCGTATTTGTATTAATTCCAAATGCTCAAGTTGATATAAGATATTTTATCTTTGTTTTTGCTTTGGCTTTTGCAATTTGGAAAATTTTAATTTCTGTTTTGGGCTTTAAACAAAAATTTTACAATGCATTTGCTGAACTTATTATAGCATTTTTCTGGCTTTTAAGTGGTATTGCAGTTTTACTTACTACTTTTGAAGGGTTAGTTGATGTTGGTTCATATTTATTGTGTGTGTCAAATTATTTGCTTGGTATAGCAACTATTTTCTATATTTTGTTCTCATATGTTTATAAGGAACCAAACTTCCTAGTTACAGAAGAAGCAATAGCTATATTACAAAGAGAAAACGAAGAAAGGGCTCAAAGAATAAACAGATTTAATACAAGATATTCAATTCCTGTAGCAGAAAGTAAAGAAGAAACAAAAAAAGAAAATTCAATTGAGCAAAAATTGGAAAAATTGAAAAACTTAAAAGAAAAAGGTTTTATTACTGAAGAAGAATATGAAAAGAAAAAGAAAGCTTTGATTGACGAAGAATTATAATAGAAACGCTATTTTAAATTAATAGCGTTTTTTGTTTTCACATAATTTTGTTTTTAAGCCATATGATGTAATGGGTGTGTAAAAAGGATATTTATGGCTTTTATTCAAAGATATTCTAGTAACGCACTTGCGACGCAAATTGATTCTCTTGGTGCATCTTTGCAATTAACAAAATCAGCCGATGATTCGGTCAAGTATATTGGTGAAAACATTAATTATACTTTAATAATAAAAAATACAGGTCAACTTACAGCAACAAATATTCAAATTGATGATATTATAACTGAAGGAACAGAATTGGTGCCAAAGACATTTATTAAAGAAGGGGAACAAACTACGCAACAAGTTACTTTTACAAACACAAGTAATTATGTTTTGCAAAATTTGTTTTTTACCGATTCTTTGGGGAATGGAGCAGAGCATGTAACAGGTTCGGTTGTAATTGATGGCATAAGTTTCCCAAGTTATGATGTAATTTCAGGTTTTTCTTTACCAGATCTACCTGTGGGAAACAACACAACAATCTTGTATACTGTAGTTGCTAACAATCCTAAAACAAAAAGAATTGTAGATAATTTTGCTACATTATAATTTTTTGTTAGTGATCCTGTTTCAGGTTCAAGAACATTTAATCAAGATACAAACACTGTTTCATTTGCTGTTATATCAACCAACCTAATCATTATTTTGATTTTGACAATTGGTGTAATTGTTGCAATTACAGGTGCTCTAAAAAATGTTTTAAATGTTTTTGCCCTTGTTTTGTCATATTAATATCATGTTTATTTTAAGAAAAAGTTTCATTTTTTGAAACTTTTTTATTTGTATAAATATTTTGCTTTATTTCAAAAAAATGGTATTATAGAAACATACAAGGAGCAAATATGAAGACATTAATTTTTCAAGGTAATATATTAAAAATTGGTATGGTTCAAATTTTTAGTAAATTTTCAAAAAAAGCTTATCATGCAAAATTTTCACCAATCAAATATTTAAAAATTAAAGATGATAAATTGCCAAATGAAAATTATGTAAAAGTAAAAAATATTTTAAGTGGTATCTGTGGTTCTGATATGACTTTTTACACTTGCAAACAAGGTCCAAGCACTGCATTTTTGCCAATGCCTTGTTCAGATATAACTTACTTAGGTCATGAAACTGTCGGGGAAATAGTAGAGGTTGGAAAAAATGTTAAAAAATTTAAAATAGGCGACAGGGTTACTATGAACAAATATATGGCTTGTTGTGATTTAAAAGGGATTAAACCTTGTCAAATGTGCAAAAAAGGTAATTATGCTGACTGTGAAAACTATGGGCAAGAAAGCCAAGTTAAGCAAATAGTCGGTGCTGGTTTTGGTGATTATTATTACGCTCCAGTAGGTCAATTGTTAAAAATACCTAAACAAATTTCAAATGAGCAAGCTGTTTTAGTTGAACCTTTTGCTGTAAGCTTGCATTCCGTTTTAAAATGCGTGCCTAAAAACAATGATAAAGTTTTAGTTGTTGGCGCAGGAATGATTGGACTTGGTGTAATTCAATTTATAAAACTTTTAAATCCAAACTGTAAGGTATATGTTTTAGAAAAAAACAAAGCAAAACATGCTTTTGCAAAAAAATTAGGAGCAGATGAATTTTTAGAAGGAAATCCTTATCAAGCAGTGGCAAAAGCGACAAATTCCAAATTATATCAAAAAGGCAAAAATATTATGATATTAGGTGGATTTGATATAATATTTGATACGGTTGGAAAAGGAACTTTGTTTAACGACACTTTAAGGTGGTTAAAAGCACAAGGAACGCTTGTGAAAGTGGGATATCAAATGACAAAAACAAAATTTGATGAAACTCCAATCTGGTGGCAAGGATTAAAAATTGTTGGTGTTGATAGTCACGGTGCTGAAATTTTTGAAGGTAAAAAAACAAATACATTTGAGTTAGTTGTAAAATTTATGAAAGAAGGAAAATTGATTACAGATGGCTTTATTACTCATAAATTTGCATTGGATGATTACAAAAAAGCTTTCAAATTATTAATTGAAAATCCAAAAGATACAATAAAAGTAGTTTTAGATTGCAAATAAAAAAGTTTCAAATTATTTGAAACTTTTTTTATTCATTTCAGTTTTTAAATTTTTTTTTAAATTTTCCTCATATGCCTGATAAAACATTTCTTCCATTTGGTCTATACATTTTTCAATTTCATATTTTTTTGAAGATTCTATATATTGTGTGCTTAATTCATTTTTTATTTGAGGATTTTCAATCATATATTCAATTTTATTTTTTAAATCTTTGTAATTTCCTGTTTTAAAAAGACATTTATCGGTTAAAGCAAATTGATTTGTTGCTACAAGTTTATTGTCAGATATAATTGGTACAAGTCCACAAGTGAAAGCTTCCATACATCCAATTGCTTCGATATCAAAATCAGAACTATGAACATATAAATCGCTGTAATTAATAATTTTTTGCAATTCTTGTTGTGAAACAAATTTAAAAATTGCAGAATTTTTTAAATATTTTTTACTTAATTTTTGCAAATGTTTTTCCCAAGGGCCTTTTCCGCATAAAATTAATTGTATCTTTTCGTTATACTTTGATTTTCCTATTGCTTTTATAAGCAAATCTTGTCTTTTTTCTTTGGAAAATCTCGCTATCATTAGAATTATATACTTATCTTTTAGTTCTTCAGGTTTTTCTACATTTTGTTGCGTAAAAGAAGGGGTGATTCCATTGCTAATAACATGAAGGTTTGCTGTATAATTTCTTTTTTCAAGTTCGTGCTTTATCATATTACTAGGGCAATGTATGTGGTCAAATTTGTTATAAAATCTTCTAAAATCATAATAAATAAATTCTGTCAAAGGTTTAACCTTGCCAAGCGATAAAGTGGAGGTTATATTTTCAGGTTGAACATGAAATGCAGCAGTTGAAGCAATGTTCATTTTATCACAAAGTTCTTTTCCTTTTTTGCTTAATCTAAATGGCATTAAAAAATGAACAACATCACTTTTTTCAAAGGCTTTGACCATTGTAGATTTTACAGGAATGGCAAGTTGCATCCCTTGAGAAGCAATAATATCTTTTAAAATTGGAAGATTAAATTTTTTTACTACATAAACATCATCATCTTCAATATCGGAAGAAGTGACAATTCTTACATGATGACCTCTTTTTGTTAAATTTTCGGCAAGTCTTCTGGTCGTTACAGTTGTTCCGTTTGATGTTTCCCCAAATTGGTCAATAACAAGCGTTATATTTAATTTCTTTTTCATATGTTCTCCTAGTTTTTTAATTTGTATTTTCATTTGCCAAAGCATTATCTATGTTATTATTTTCTTCATATTGTAAAATATGATTGTAAATTTTTAAAAATTTTGG
>CALWTO010000008.1 GCA_944384485.1 uncultured Clostridia bacterium | reverse complement strand
AGTGGTCAAATTCACCTTATCAGGGTGGTGCTCTAACCGACTGAGCTACAATCCTATATTAAGTTTTTCTCGGGATGAGTGGAGCCCGGTCACTGTCTCCAAACCCCAATTTTTTTCTTATCAGGGTGGTGCTCTAACCGGCTGAGCTACATCTCTATATTTTTATGCACTTCATATTTTCATATGTTGCAAAGTCATTATAATCATTTTTTTTATTATTGTCAACTATATTTTTAAAAAATAATTTATTTTAATAATTTTTTCGTGAAAACCAATTCTTTTTTAATTAAATGTTTAATTTTATTGACAAAGAGCAAAGAATATGTTATATTTTAATCACGATGTTTGGGGAGATACTCAAGAGGTCGAAGAGGCGGCCCTGCTAAGGCTGTAGGTCGGGCAACCGGCGCGAGGGTTCGAATCCCTCTCTTCCCGCCAAGTTGAAAGTAAATCTAATTTAGATTTACTTTTTTATTTTTATTTGTAATAAATTTTGTGATATAATAAAAACAGGGGTTATAAAAATGATTGGTAAATATAAAGTTATAACGCTATGTGGGAGCACAAAATTCAAAGATGATTTTTTAAGGGAACAAAAAAGGTTAACATTAGAGGGTAATATAGTGATTTCTGTAGGATTGTTTGGGCATAGTGGGGATGACGAAGTTCTTTTGGAAAACGTAAAAGAAATGCTTGATGATATGCATAAGCGGAAAATTGATATGGCTGATGAAATTTTTGTTATAAATAAAGATGGATACATAGGCTCTAGCACTAAATCGGAAATTGATTATGCGATAAAGACAAATAAAAAAGTTCGCTATATGGAACCTGTTAAATAATATTTAAATTTAATTATTTAATATTTGAAATTTTATTTAATCGGGTGCTTATTTCTAACAGGTCATGTTTAATTGCAATTACAAAAAATTTATTATATACTTTGTGTAAAGGAGAATAAAATGTTTAAAAATTTACGCGATACTATTAAAGATTTAAATGCAGATGTGAAAAATGTAGCAAATTGTGAAAAAGCAAAAAAGTTAAGGAAAAAGCTTTTAGGAATTGGTTTGACTTTGGCTATTGTGGGGATGTTGGGACTTATTACTTGCTTTGCAATGATTTTTGTTACAGCAATCAATATGCAATTTAATTCCGTAATTTTTATACCTATGATATTCTTTTTCCCTAGCGGGGTGCTTTTTGCACTAGGGGCATATATTTCAAGTTTAGGTTTTCAAATTATGGCTACAGGTTATACAACAAATTTAATTGATGAAACAGTTGGAAATGTTTGTCCTAATTGTAAAGAAAGTTTAAATCAAACTGATTTATTTTGCAAAAAATGTGGAACAAAAGTTAGAAAAGAATGCTCTAGTTGTGGCAACATTAATGATTTTAAAAGTAAATTTTGTTCTAAATGTGGCAATAAGTTAGATTAACATTATATAATTTTATACATAACTATTTTATTTTCAAGCCGTAACCTCCAGTTACGGCATCTTTAAATAAAAATATTTTAGGTGGATAAAGTGTAAAAAGAAAATAGCAAATTAAAATTATTGTTATGCCTATAATAAAAAATATATTTGCAACTTTTCCTAGAGGTTCGTGACAAAGTATGATATAGCAAAAATAGAAAGAAAAAAAGACGGAAACAAAATATGTCAATATATCGACAAAGAGAATTGAACTTTCAGTAAATGCGGTATAAGCATAAAATATTAAAGGGTGTAAGCAAAGTAATAAAAAATGCAAACATATAATTTGAGTTTTTAAAAATAAACAATCCTGCAAAAAAGAAAAACAAAGTTGGAAAGATTGCAAGTTTTAAGTGTTCCCAAGTACTTTCATTTGCTGGAAATAAAAAACTTACAATTTTATTCTTGCCACTCCATTCATAAAAAAATGCGATAGCGCTCCAAATATAGAAACAAATAAAAACCCAATTAAACAAAAAATTAAAATTTTACTTTTTTTCGGTCATAAGGAATTGTATGCAAAATAGTTTAAAAAAAAAGAACAAAAAACAAAACTTTAAGTTTTGTTTTTTTCTTTATTTTTTTTATTTAATTTTTTTTCTATTTTTTTAGCATCCGTCATATTCTTTTCTACTATTGTGTCCAAAATATTTTCCTCTGTTGATTGTTTTTTCATGTTTGCATATTCATAAGAAGTGACAATGAGTTGATACATATCAACGGCAATTATTAAAGAGCAAGGGATTACAACAATTAAAACTATTCCAAGAGGAGAGGTTATAAAAGAAATAAAACTTGTCCAGAAATTGTCTTCTTCTACATATCTGCCGACAACATAGTTCTGATGTATTTCAACAGCATCAACATCTGAGTTGTTTGTTCCTTTTGTGGTAAACCATTTCTCTCCATTTAAATCGGTAACAACAGATATTATTTCATGAAAAATTATTCTTGTTGAATCTGGTTTTGCATCTGGTCTATTGTTTACTGTGACTTGAGAAGGAGATTGACAATCAGGATCTGCAAATTGGAAAAATGCAATATAATCTCCAACTTTAAGATCTTTTGCTGAAACCGACTGAACAAAACATTTGTCGCCTATTTGAAAGCCAGCATCCTGCATTGAACCTGAAACTATTTGTATTTGAGTGTAACCAAAAACAGATGGAACCCCAGTTTTAATCTTTGAAAATAAAACAGATAAAGTGAAGATTGAAGCGAAAATAATAATTGGGACAAAAATAATATTGAATATTAAATTCAAAATTTTTGATACTCTTTGCATTTTGATTCGCTTTTCTATATTAGTCATATTTTTATTATAATCATTTGATAAAATTTTACAAATAAAAAAGGCTTATTTAAAGCCTTTTATTTTTTATTGTTTAAGCATTTTGGTCAAGAGTAATTGAAATATTGAAAGGTACACCTGCTTTTTCTGTCAAAGCATCAAGAGCAACATTTGATGCAACAATAATATAGAATTCGCCTGTACCATCAGTTGCATCTAAAGTTACATCAGCATCAAGATCAACGTTATTTGTAAGTGAAGTCATAGATGCAGAAAGAGTTTCTCCATAGTAAATTGTAAGTTGAGTGTTGTCTACTGCCGATGCTGCAATATGAGCATATGCAGTTTCAGAAGAATTGTTTGTAAATTCAAATTTGTAAGCATAGTAGTTTACATTTTCTGTATAGTTGAAGTTGATAGGTGAAACAGTTCCTTCTTTTGTATTTTCGTCTGCAGTTTTTTCTACCTTTAAAACCCAACCCTCTATACTAGCAGGTGAAGCATCTACGGCAGTGTTTGCTTTGTTAAGATATTCTGAAACCTTAACAGCAACTTTAGTTTGTCCTGAAGTTGTGATTGTGATTGTGTTGTCAATTGTCAATGTTTGTGTTAAAGCAGCGTAAACAGAAACTCCGATAAGTAAGAAACACAAAACAAGGCTGGCAACTAATGATAAAATTTTTACTTTCATTGATTTTTGTTTTTCGTTTTCCATTTTTTTCTCCTTTTCTTTGATAAATATAGCATACAAAATTTATTTTTCAAAACAAATTTTATACTTTTTTTTATTATTTTTCAAATTTTTTATTTTATGCATATTTTAAAACGATATTTTTAATTTTTTGTCAAATCTTCTTTAAAAAAAGTTGATAAATATTTTGTAATTATATATAATAAATGTTAAAAATATGGAGAAAAAGGTCGCAGTTAAAAATCTAAAACTAAAGATTATCGCACTTGCTATTTCTTTTACAATTATGGCATGTTTTTTTGGAATTGTAGTTTATGCTTTACTTACGCAGTCATTGCAAATCAACAATCAAATCACCGTGTCTGACAAGGGGCAAGCAAAATCGATTGTAAAAATTTATGAATTTTTAGGCCCTAATGATGGCTCTACTTACCAGCAACTTATGAGCGAGCCAAGTATGACTTTGGTTTTTGAAAAGGGAAGAGATGAGGATTTTAAGGAAGGCGATTTTTTAAACCAACCTGTTTTTGGCGGAGTAAATAGTTATAGATATTTTTTGTTAAAAATTGAAATTGAAAATCAATCTTCAGTTAATGTAAATTATAGTTTTGACTTAAAAAATAGTTTGGGTGAAAAATTTGTCATCTCATCACAATTAGAGTATAAATATTTGGAAAATTTAGGGGAAAATTTTTCTTTAAGTGAATGTGATAATTTTGGTACTTTATCAGTAGGCAAAAGTGTTTCTAAATATTTAGTAATTTCAATGAAAGACGGAATTGATTTTGATCAACTTATAGAAACCGGTTCCCATGATTTTTATTTAACAGTGGAGGTTAGTGCAGTTGCAGACTAAAAAAAGCTTAAAATTTTTGATGGTTTGGCTTATTGTTTCGGCAATTATGTGTTTTGTCGGACTAGGTTTGTTGTTGCAAGTTTCTGCACTTCTAAAACAAAGTGCAAATGTTGGCTCAAATGTGACAATAGAAGGGATTCCTTTTGCTAATGGAGATGGAACAGAGAGCAACCCTTATCTTATTTCAAACGCAGAAGAGCTAAATAATGTTCGTAATTTTTTATATCAAAAAGATGAAAACGGGGATTTTGATTTATCAAAACCAAACTATTTCTTGCAAGTAGAAGATATAAACTTATCCTTAACAGATTTTAATAGCACAGATAGTGGGAACTTTGATCCTATAGGTTCAGTTGATTATCCTTTTGCAGGAACATATGATGGAAATGGTTTTACTATTTCAGGAATGTATATAGATTCTACAGCAAGCAGTGTAGGACTGTTTTCATATATAAGTAGTAGTGGGAAAGTATTAAATCTTTCCATATCTAGCACTGAAATTAAGGGCAATGGTATTGTCGGTGCAATTGCAGGAACAAATGCTGGAGAGATAAAATATTGTTTCAATGATAGTGTGATAAATGGTACAAATTCTGCTGGGCTTGTTGGGCAGAATGATGGAATAATTGAAGATAGTTATAACAATGGACAAGTGATAGGTAGTTTGTCAGCAGGCATTGCTAGTATAAACAATGGGA
>CALWTO010000007.1 GCA_944384485.1 uncultured Clostridia bacterium | reverse complement strand
TTATAAGTCTTGTTATCTATTTGCTAACTAAATTTGTTTTATTTTATCACAACAGGCTTTTAAGAATAAAAAGTTTTACATATAAAGTGACAATAAAAGCAAATGGTCAAGAAATAAATGAGCAAGGATACTTAGATAGCGGAAATATATTGATAGACAACATTACAAATTCGCCTATAGTTTTGATAAATTTTGATGTTTTTAGTCAAATATACAAAGATATTTCACTTTTCAGTGTCATATCTAAAAATATAGATAAGAGTGTTAATTGTGGACATTATTTGCAAGTCAATTCAATAGGAAGCGGAAAGAAAATATTGGTTTTTATTGGTGATGAGTTAATTTTAAATGATTGTCAAGTATTTAAAAATCCTGTTTTTGGTTTGTCTTTTTCAGGATTTGAAAAAAGTTTTAATGCAAAAGTTTTATTAAATAGTCAAATGGTGTTTGGAGGTTAGTTATGAAAAAATTGTTTTTTAAATTAAAGTTGTGGTTTTATAAAATTTTTCATAAAAAAGATTATTTTCTTGCAAAACAAATTGTTTGTTATGTTTGTGGAAATGAAGAATTTTTGCCACCTCTATCAGTAGAAGAAGAAAATGAACTTTTGTTAGAAAAGGAGCAGGGCGACCAAGAAGCTTTGACAAAACTTATAGAACATAATCTTAGACTTGTTGCTTTTATTTCTATTTAGTTTGAATCTGCAAAAATAGATTATGAAGATTTAATTTCAATTGGTGCAGTGGGATTAATAAAAGCAGTTAAAACTTTTAAAATTGATAAAAACATTAGACTCGCCACATATGCTTCTCGATGTATTGAAAATGAAATATTAATGCAAATACGAAAAACATCCAAAGTGAAAAATGATATAAGTTTGGACAAGCCTTTAAGTGAAGATTTTGATGGAAACCAACTTGTTTTGTCCGACATTTTGCCTAGCGAAGAAGATATTGTTTCTAAAACAGTGGACGAACCTGCTGACAGGGCTATAATTCATAACTTAATTTCAAAGCTTGGTAAAAGAGAACAAGAAATAATGATTTTAAGGTACGGGCTTATGGGGGAAGAAGAACTGACTCAAAGGGAAGTCGCTGATAAGTTGGGGATTAGTCAAAGTTATATTTCTAGGCTTGAAAAAAGAATTTTGAAAGAAATGAAGTTTGAACTTGAAAAAAGTTTATTTTTGTGAAATTTTAAATTAATCAACATTATTTTACTTTTTTTGTGTTAATTTGTCGAATTTGAATAATTATTTTTTGTTTGTTAAAGATATTTTTCAAAGGAGATAAATATGGCTTCAAAAGTTTGTATTGCTGGTGTTGATACCACCAAACTCCCCAAATTGACAAACAAAGATATTGTTGAAATGATTTTAAAAATAAAAAATGGTGATGAAAGAGTAAGAGATCAGTTTGTTGTTGCAAATTTAAGATTAGTTTTAAGTGTTGTTCATCGTTTTAATGCCAAAGGTGACAAGGCTGATGATATGTTTCAAGTTGGCTGTGTGGGACTTATCAAAGCTATTGACAATTTTGACGAAAATTTAAATGTAAAGTTTTCAACTTATGCTGTGCCTATGATTGTTGGTGAAATAAGAAGATATTTAAGAGATAACAATTCCATTAGAGTAAGCAGATCTATGCGTGATATTGCATATAGAGCAATGCAAGCGAGAGAAGAACTTTCTAAAACTTGCCTTGAAGAGCCTACTTTGGAAGAAATTGCAAAAAAAATTGACATGCCTCTTAAAACAGTCACATTTGCTCTAGACGCAATTAGTGATACTATTTCCTTAAGTGACCCAATTTATTCTGAAGGGACAGATGCAATTGCACTTTTAGATCAAATTGCTGATGAAAAAAATACAGACGAAAACATAAATGAAAGTCTTTCGATAAAATATGCTATAAAAACTTTATCAGAAAGGGAAAAAGAAATTCTTCTAATGCGATATTATGTTGGTAAAACGCAAACTGAAGTCAGTGATGAAATTGGCATAAGTCAAGCGCAGGTTTCAAGACTTGAAAAAAATGCTCTAAAAGCGATTAAAGAATTTTTAATTTAATCATGCTTTTAGGCATTTTTTGATATTATTCGACATATACATTAACTAATGGAAAGTTCATATTTAGAGTTAAGATGTAAAGAAGTTGTTAATGTTTTGGATGGTAGAAAGTTGGGACATATCATTGACATAATTTTTGATTTGTCTTCTGCCAGAGTTCTTGGGATTTTAGTGCCAGGGGAGAAAACAGGCTGGAATGTTTTTAAAAATTCCAACCAACTTTTTATTCCTTTTGGTTGCATAGTAAAGATTGGAGAAGATGCAATACTTGTAGAAGTTCAGGGACAAGGAGTTCCAGAAAATCCTTATACGGTTTTGCAAAAAAAATAATTTTATTTTTTTAAAATATTTTATAAAAATTCTTGACATGTGTATAAAATACACATATAATGTTTAATGTCAAGGAGAAATTATGGACATAAACAATCCTTTGTATAAAAATCAAGGTATTCATGTTGTATTATCACTTTTTACCGTTGAAGATGGAAAGTTTAAAGTGTTTTTGATAAAAAGAAACAATCAGCCGTACAAAGATATGTGGACTTTGGTTGGAGGTGCGTGTTACAACAACGAAACTACAGATGATGCAATGAGAAGAGAAATGTTTGAAAAAGCAGGTCTAAAAAATATAAACTGCAAAATGTTTAATGTGTATTCAAATCCGAAGAGAAGTCCGCTTTGTAGAATGATTGCAGTGTCATATGTTGGCGTTATTGATAATAACAGAGTGAAATATTTAAAACAAACCACAAAAACACAGGATGCTGACTGGTTTTTAATTGATAGAGTGCCACTTTTAGCCTATGATCATCAGGAAATTTTAAAAGATTCTATTGAATTTTTAAAAGAAAAAATTTTTGACACCACGATTTTAAAAGATTTATTTCCACCTACATTCACTTTGCCTCAATTGCATAAAGCGTATGAGAGTATATTAAATAAAAATATTGATAGACGAAATTTCAGAAAAAGTCTTCTACAAAAAAATATAATTGTTGATACAGGAAAATTAGAAGAAATCACAGGGAAAAAACCATCTAAATTATACCGTTTTCGAATTTGATTTTAATTAAAGGGCAACAAGACCTTATTAAAAACTAAACAAATGTGTACAAAATACACAAAATAAAGGAGAAATTTTATGAAAACATTAGTTATTAATTTATTAGGAGCAGCTGGTTCAGGTAAATCTACTTTGGCTACAAAAGTTTTTACAACATTAAAAATGAAAGGATACAATTGTGAATATGTTTCTGAATATGCAAAGCAAATAGTTTACGAAGAAAATTACAAAAAACTTAATAATCAACTTTTAATATTTTCAAATCAGTATTATAATTTAGACTTACTACGAGATAAAGTAGATATTATTGTCACAGATTCTCCAATGCTTTTAAGTATTTTTTATAATAAAAATTTTAACAAAAAAAATCCTTATCAAATTCCAAATAAAATTTTAGAGGATTTGGTTTTATACTGCCATTCTACTTTTGATAATTTAAATTATTTTATAAAAAGAAATCATGAGTATAAGAAAGAAGGTAGATATCAAACTGAAGAGCAAGCAAAGGTAGAGGAAAAACAACTTTTAGATCTTTTGAATTGTTTAAATGTTAGTTTTGATATTTTAAGTTCAACCGATGATTGTGCGTCAAAAATTGTAGATGGCATAGAAAAAAGGTGCGAATTTTATAATAATATCAAAAAGGCAGGTAAGGAAATTGAAAGAAAATTTTTATTGCAAGATTTGCCTGCAAATTTAAAAAAACTAAA
>CALWTO010000006.1 GCA_944384485.1 uncultured Clostridia bacterium | reverse complement strand
ATATTGTTTTCTCCAGATTGTGTATACCATTTATTTGAAACTTTTGAGCCACTATAAATATAGCGAATTTCTTCACCACTTTCAGTGATAGGAGCTCTTTCTGAATCAAGGTAACGATATGCAGTATGCAATTCAACACTTGAATCCCCACTTTCATCAGAAGCAGTTGGTGCTTTCAATGTAATAACATCACCTTCTAAATAAGAAGATTGAAATTCTGTTGAATGTAAAATAGTTGGTGCAACAGCATCTTCAACGCTAGATTTAACTTCAAAATTAAAATAAATTTCTTTTGCAACATTTCCATCTACATTGTCATCTGCGATGTAATAAACTGAATAAGTTTGCTCTGTAAATTTACCATTTGAACTATTTGCTTCAATAAAAGCAAACCCTTCAGCCAAAAGCTCTTCATCTGTCATTTCTGAGCCATCTTCTTTAAATTGCTCACCAGTAGGAGAAGTAACTCTGTTTGCAACAACGATCAAATAATTATGATCAATTAACCATTGTTTTATTGTTTCTTCGTCAGTTTTAGTTTCACCACTCAAAACCATTTGACGTCTGATTTGATAATTGTCATCATAAATTGACTTATAAAGACCTTTCCCTTCCGTGCCATCTTTTGAAGGTTGGAAGATAAGATTATATTCATTATAAGATGTAATTTTATAAATAACAGAACCTGTAGCATTTCTAACTTCTCTTGTCAAAGTCAAATCTTCTTTGCTTACAGCGTTATCATTTCCACCAATAGCGTAAATAATAATGTTTCTATTTACTGTTTGAGATTTCAAAATGCTTTCAGCACTTTTGTATGAGCCGTCTTCATTTTCTGCATTCGTATCTCCCGCATCATACATATAAGGTGTTGCAGGAGATGTATCTTTTACATTTCTAATATAGAATGTGAAATCTCTTGATTCGTGACCATAAAAATCTGTAACAACGTAAACAAATTTATAATTACCTTCACTAGGAGCAATAAATCTATTTTCTTCATCTATGGTATTTTCTTCAATTAAATTCCAATTGTTGTCTTTGCCTTCTTTATACACCTCAATTTTATATGAAACATTTACACTTTCATTTGCTGGACTATCATCATCAGAAGTAGTAGCAATAGCGGTTGGCAATTTAACTTTTGTTGGTTCCCCTACGACAGCAGAAGTTGGATAAGTTAATTTCGGTATAGAAAGACTATATCCTGCTTTACCATCTTTTTGAGTATAGTATTTATCATAAACTTTAAAAGTTTTTTCAGTTGAAGCAACTTGAACTCCATTTTGATAGAATTTGTAAATAATCCTAAATTCATGACCATTTGCACCAACTAAAGAATCACCATCAATATAAAAGTTGCCATCAGAATCTTTTTGAATTTTTACATCACTAGAAAAGGCATTATCTAATGAAATTTTTAAATATTCTTGTTCAGTAGCATCTTCTCCATCAAGATAGATTTTTAAATCTTCAAAAGCATTATCATCTTCATCCTCAACGGTTGGAATAGGCAAAACAATATCTTTCTTTTCATCTTGCATCAAAGATAAATCATAAATTGAAGGAATGATATTTGCACTGTTTGAATCGAAATTGAACTCAACTTCGTTTACAATACATTTTAATTCAATTTTATGACAATATTTAATTCCGTTATCAACAACTGTATATTCAACAACATAAGTTCCAATTCTAGTTGCTTCAAATTTATTTCCAGAATATTCATCTTTAGAAGAATCGTAAACAATTTGATTGTCTGCTTCATAATAAGCAACAACCTTTGATTCAGTTATTGTAGATGAAACAGCAGAGCCTATTATGTGAGGAGATGTAGATTTGCCATAATAAGATGCTGTAGGAATGGAAAACTCTTCTCCTTTTTCAACAACATTTTGATAGCTATCTCCTGCAATTTCAATTCTATTTGTGTTGTTTGAAACTTGTTGTTCATCACTTGTTTCTTTCCAAGTTTCAGCTAAAACTTGCAAAGCTCCTACAGGAACAAAAGATCCACACATAACAAGTGCTACACCAAAAACTGCTCCTTTAAAAATATTTTTTGCTTTTAAACTCTTTTTTATCATACTTTAAGGTCCTTTTATAGTATAAATTTTATAACAATGCTATTTTATAATATTTTACCTTTTAAGTCAAGAAATTTCCGGCATATATTACAAAAATATTTTGTGAAAACATTAGCCCTTTATACTGTTGAAAAAGGTCGTATTTTAGCATAAAAAAAGGAAAAAGAAATAAAATTTCAAAAGATTTTGCACACTTTTATAAATCAAAACGTAGTATGTTAATGTGAAAGCAAAAAATACTTTCAATACATAAGAAATTATAGGAGGAACAAATGAATTTCTTTAATAATTGCCAAGGCGGTGGTTTTGGTGGTTGTGGCAACTGCTGCGACCCTTGCTCACTCATTCTTTGGATTATAATTTTACAATGCCTTTGTGGTTGTGGCAACAATAATGGTTGCGGAATTGACGCATGCACACTTGTAATTCTTTTACTTTTATGTGGCGGATGCGGTTGCAACAACAATTGCAAATAATTATTAAGAAAAATAAAAAGCGAAGAAATTCGCTTTTTTTATTTTAAAAAAAGTATTTACTTTTTGGTAAAAATGTGATAAGATATTTTTGTAAAAAACACCAAGGAGTTAGTATGAAATTTGATAAGGAATGTGAAGTAATTTGGCATGATAGAAAAAGACACTTGGGTATGCCCTTGTCATTTTATAGATATTACATTGTAAAAAAAGACGATGAATGGATAAAATTTATAAGACACAAGGGCTTTTTAACTGCCATTATTGATGATATTAATGTTTATAGATGTTTTGATGTTTCTTTGGAAGTAACCTTCATTGATAAAATTTTTAACACGGGAACAATTGAGATTAAAAGCAATGATTCTCATTCCCCATGCTTTCACTTAAGACATATAAAAAATCCATACAAAGTTAGAGATTTGATTTCAAATTTGATTGAAATTGAAAGAAAGAAAAAGAATATTGGAATTACAGAATTTCAAATGCCAAATAGTTAATAAAATAAAAGTGCAACTCACTTTTATTTTTTTAATTAAAAAACCTTTACTTTTTTTATATTTTATTGTAAAATAACATAAAATGAAATGTTGGAGGAATTATGAAATTTGATAAGGACTGCGAAGTGATTTGGCATGATAGAAAAAGATTCTTGGGCATGCCATTATCATTTACAAGATATTATATAGTCAAAAAAGACAATGAATGGATAAAACTTTTTAGACATAAAGGTTTTTTGTCATCTGTAATAGACGAAGTAAACTTGTATAGATGCTTTGATATCACTCTGCATGCATCTCTTGGAGATAAGATTTTTGGAACAGGTACAATAAAAGTTGAAAGTAACGACGCCGGTGCTCCTGAATTTTACATGTATCACATTGCAAACCCTTATAAAGTTAGAGATTTGTTATCAAATCTAATTGAAATTGAACGTAAAAAACGTCGCATTGGAATCACCGAGTTTCAAGCACCTCAAGAATAAAAAGAAAAACTTTTTGAAATTCAAAAAGTTTTTTTATTTTAGTTTTTCTATATAATTTTTGAAATATTGTGGTAAATCTATTAAAAATTCCATTTTTTTATTGGTAGATGGATGTAAAAATTCAATTTTGTACGAATGCAATAATTGTCCTTGCAAATTTTTATCTTCTTTTCCATAAACATCATCTCCAACAATAGGATGATTTAAATATTTACAATGCACTCTTATTTGATGAGTCCTACCCGTTTTTAATTCAAACTCTACTAAAGTTTTTGAAGAAAATCTTTTTAAAACTTTATAATTTGTAATCGCTAGCTTCCCTTTATTAGAAACAGCGTATTTTTTTCTGTCACTGACACTTCTTTCTAGATAAGTTTTAATTTCACCTTCATCTTGTTTAAAAACGCCCTCGCACAATGCGATATAATTCCTTTTACATGTTTTATTTTTTATTTGCTCTGCTAACGAGATATGCGATTTATCATTTTTTGCAACAAGCATAAGTCCAGAAGTATTTTTGTCAAGCCTGTGCACAATACCAGGACGCAAAACACCATTTATTCCACTTAAATCTTTAATTTTATAAAGCAAACCATTTACAAGCGTTCCTTCTTTAGTAGATGAGCACGGATGCACTACAAGTCCTTGAGGTTTGTTTATAACAAGCAAATCTTTATCTTCATACACTATTTCAAAATCTATATTTTGAGCAGTTGTATTTAAAGGTTTTATCTCTTCAAAATTAAAAGAAATCTTTTGCCCATTTTTAACTTTTTCTCCAGCTTTTACTTTTTTATTTTCCAGTAAAATTTCTCCATTATCTATTAAATTTTTGATATGAGATCGTGAAAAATTTGGATATTTTTTGTTAAACAAAACATCCAATCTTTCCAAATTTTCACTTTCTTGCACAATAAATTCACCTTTCATTTTAAAATTTAGTTACCTTTATTATTGTTTTTGTGATCATTTTTATCTAAATTTTCATAACTATTGTTTTCTAGTTTTTTAACCTTTTCCTGCCTTATCACTGAAATATAATCTATTAGAAAATAAAGAACAAAAAGTATTACTCCAATTGTTAAAGAAATATCTGCAATATTAAAAACAGGAAAACTCATAAATTGAAAATTTATAAAATCACGCACATAACCGAAAACAATCCTATCATATAAATTGCCAATACATCCACTTATTATAAAGCCTATTGCGAAGGAAAGTAAAACTATAAATTTACAATCTTGCTTTTTAGTTTTTGTGATATAAAACCAAACAAGAACTGATAAGATGATTAATGTTAATATTATTAACAGTACCGGTCTTCCGCTTAAAATTCCCCAACCTGCGCCATAATTTTGGACATAAACAAAATTAATAAAACCATCAATAAAATCTACACTATCACCAACATTTGGTATTAGCTTGCCAATGAGGATATATTTAGTAAGCATATCAAAAGTAAAAATAAAAGAGAAAATAAGAAAAATAATAAATAAAGTTTTAAAAAATTTATCTTTCTTCAATTTCCATTCCCTCCGGCAAATAAAGAAACAATTTTTCGCTTTCTATTTCCACTCTTTTTGCATTAAGCACAAAGCAAACACCTTCAAAATAAGTTAAAATTTTTTCACTTAAGTCTTTATCACAATATTCAATAGAAATAATACAAGGATTTCCTTTTTTTAAAACATCAGCAAAATCACTAACTTGAAGATAAGTTTCTGGATAATAAACAGGCACACCATCTATTTCTTCTGCTCTAGATTTTACTTTACCATGTTTAATTTTAAAACTAGCTTTTGTTTTATTCTTTTCTGGTTTTGATTTTTCATCTGCTTCAAAACCAAAAGCTTTAAATATTTTCCCAATAAAACCCATATAATCACCTTCTACTTTTTAATTTTAACATATTTAAAATTAAAAATCAAACTCAATGCAAAATATTTAACTATTACATTTCAATTATATTTAAAAGTTTTAATACAAAATAATATAAAATAAAAAAAACGGCCTTTGTTAGCCGTTTTTTATTTTATAACCAAATTATTCAATGATTGTTGAAACAACACCAGAACCAACAGTTCTACCACCTTCACGGATAGCGAAACGAAGTCCTTGTTCAATAGCGATTGGGTTGATAAGAGTGATTGTCATCTTAACGTGATCCCCAGGCATAACCATTTCAACACCTTTTTCAAGTTCAATAACACCAGTGATATCAGTTGTTCTGAAATAGAATTGAGGTCTGTATCCATTGAAGAATGGAGTGTGACGACCACCTTCTTCTTTCTTCAAAACGTATACTTCAGCGGTGAATTTAGTGTGTGGGTGAATTGAACCTGGTTTGCAAAGAACTTGTCCTCTTTCAATATCAGATCTTTGGATACCACGAAGAAGAAGACCAGCATTATCTCCAGCGATAGCAGCATCAAGAGATTTGTGGAACATTTCAACGCCTGTAATAACTGTTTGTTTAGAAGCTCCAAGTCCAACAATTTCTACAGTATCACCAACTTTAACAGTTCCTCTTTCAACTCTACCAGTTGCAACAGTTCCACGACCAGTGATTGTGAAAACGTCTTCAACAGGCATAAGGAAAGGTTTATCAGTTTCTCTTTGAGGTTCAGGAATAAATGAATCAAGAGCATCAAGAAGTTCTTGGATGCAAGCACAAGCAGGATCAGAAACGTTTCCAGCTTGAGCAGCTTCAAGAGCTTTCAAAGCAGAACCTTTGATGATTGGAGTTTCATCTCCTGGGAAACCATATTCAGAAAGAAGATCTCTGATTTCCATTTCAACGAGTTCAAGAAGTTCTGGATCGTCAACTTGATCAGTTTTGTTCATAAATACAATAATGTATGGAACACCAACTTGTCTAGCAAGAAGAATGTGTTCTCTTGTTTGAGGCATTGGACCATCAGTTGCAGCAACAACAAGGATAGCACCATCCATTTGAGCAGCACCAGTAATCATGTTTTTAACATAGTCAGCGTGTCCTGGGCAGTCTACGTGAGCGTAGTGACGTTTGTCAGTTTCATATTCTACGTGAGCTGTGTTAATAGTGATACCTCTGGCTTTTTCTTCTGGAGCCTTGTCAATTTCATCATATCTCATTTTTTGAGCATAACCCTTAGCAGCTGAATACATAGTAATAGCAGCAGTAAGAGTTGTTTTACCATGGTCAACGTGACCGATTGTTCCAACATTTACGTGTGGTTTTTTTCTTTCATAAACGCCTATAGCCATTTTAAAAATCTCCTTTTTTTTGTTTTACTATGGTATAATACCATATTTTGTTTAAAAAGCAAAATGTTTTTACAATTTTTTTATATTTTTAGCAAAATCTTTTTTATAATTTTAAAAAATTTTTAATAAATTATTTGTTTTTTGCTCTCTCTCCAATAATAGTTTGAGCAATTGATTTTGGAACTTCTTGATATTTAAGTGGTTCCATAACATAATTACCTCTTCCTTGTGTTTGAGAACGAAGATCAGTTGCATAACCAAACATTTCAGCAAGAGGAACTTCTGCGTTAACAATTTGAATTCCAGCAGAAGATTCTGTTCCTGTAAGCATTCCCCTACGAGAAGTAAGGTTACCCATAACAGTTCCAAGATATTCATCAGGAACTTCAACAGAAACTTTCATAATTGGTTCCAAAATAACAGGGTCAGCATTTTTTGCAGCTTCTTGGAATGCCATAGATCCAGCAATCTTAAATGCCATTTCAGAAGAGTCGACTTCATGGTAAGAACCATCAACTAATGTTACTCTAAAGTCAACTGTTTCATATCCAGCAAGAACACCATTCATTCTTGCTTCATTAATACCATTGTTAATTGGTTGGATATATTCTTTTGGAACAGATCCACCAACAGTTTTATCAACGAATTGATATCCTTCTCCTGGTTGTAATGGTTCCATTTCAATAACGCAGTGACCATATTGACCTTTACCACCAGATTGACGAATGAATTTTCCTTCTGCTTTTACTGCCTTTTTGATTGCTTCTCTATAAGAAACTTGAGGTTTACCAACAGTAGCATCAACCTTAAATTCTCTTAAAAGTCTATCAACAATGATTTCAAGGTGAAGTTCTCCCATACCAGCGATCAAGGTTTGACCTGTTTCTTGATTTGTAGAAACTCTAAATGAAGGATCTTCTCTTGAAAGTTTTGCAAGAGCAAGAGCCATTTTTTCTTGCATATCTTTTGTTTTTGGTTCAATTGCAAGTTGAATAACAGGTTCTGGGAAATCCATACTTTCAAGTTGAATAGGATGTTTTTCATCGCAAAGAGTGTGTCCTGTAATTGTATCTTTAAGACCAACAATTGCGGCGATATCTCCAGCACCAACCTCTGTGATTTCTTGTCTTGTGTTTGCATGCATTCTTATAAGACGACCAACTCTTTCTGTTTTACCATTGTTTGCATTGTAAACATAAGAGCCAGCAGTAAGTTTACCAGAATAAACGCGGAAGAAAGTAAGTCCACCAACATAAGGGTCTGTCATGATTTTAAATGCAAGACCAGCAAGTGGAGCATTCTCATCAGGTGCTCTATCCTCTTCTTCTCCAGTGTCTGGATTGATACCTTTAATATAATCAATATCAAGAGGGCTTGGAAGATATTCAACCATTGCATCAAGAAGCATTTGAACACCTTTGTTCTTGTAAGAAGATCCACAAAGAACAGGCACGAGTGTTTTCTTGATAGTTGCTTTTCTTATTGCCTTTTTGAGTTCTTCAATTGAAATTTCATCCCCTTCAAAATATCTTTCAAGAAGAGCATCATCTGTTTCAACGATTTTTTCAATCATTTCGTTATGCATTTTTTCAGCTTTATCTTTAAGATTTGCAGGAATATCAGTTATTTCAATTTCTTTTCCCATATCATCTTTATAGATTTCAGCTTTCATTGTCAAAAGGTCAATAATACCTTCGAAAGTATCAGCTTCACCTATTGGCATTTGAATAGGTAATGGATTTGTTTTTAGTCTTCTTTGAATAGATTCAACGCAAGCAAAGAAGTCTGCCGCATCTCTATCCATTTTGTTTACATAAATGATAGTAGGAACTTTATATTTGTTAGATTGACGCCAAACAGTTTCAGTTTGAGGTTGAACTTTATCACGAGCTGAAAGAACCAAAACGGCACCATCAAGGACTTTTAAAGATCTTTCAACTTCAATTGTGAAATCAACGTGTCCAGGGGTATCAATAATGTTTATTTTATGACCTTTCCATGAACAAGTTGTGCAGGCTGAAGTAATAGTAATACCTCTCTCTTGTTCTTGCGCCATCCAGTCCATTGTTGCAGCACCATCATGAACTTCACCTATTTTGTGGCTTTTACCAGTGTAAAACAAAATACGTTCTGTAGTAGTGGTTTTACCAGCATCAATGTGCGCCATAATACCGACATTTCTAGTTAATTCTAGATTGTTTGCCATATTTTTTCTCCTATTTTAATAGATTTTTTCAAATTTTATAAATTTTTAACCAAAAATTTTACATTTTTAACAAATGGTCAAAATTTGTAAATTACCATTTGAAGTGAGCAAATGCCTTGTTAGCTTCAGCCATTCTGTGCATTTCATCACGTTTTTTGATTGCTCCACCTGTTGAGTTGAAAGCATCCATAATTTCACCAGCAAGTTTTGCTTGCATTCCTCTTTCGCCTGTTCTCTTTCTAGCAAAAGAAACAATCCATCTAATAGCAAGAGTTTGTCTTCTTTCTGGTCTGATTTCCATTGGAACTTGGTAAGTAGCTCCACCAACTCTTCTTGATTTTGTTTCAAGAACAGGTTTAACATTTTCAAGTGCTGTAGTAAACACTTCCATAGGTTCTTGTTCTGTTTTTTCTTTAATTGTGTCAAAAGCTCCGTAAACAATTCTTTGAGCAAGTCCTTTTTTGCCAGATTCCATAACCTGGTTTATAAGTTTTGTAACAACTTTGCTCTTATAAATTGGGTCTGGGAGAACATCTTTTTTGACAGCACAATTTCTTCTTGGCATAATAATTTTCTCCTTTTAATATTTTTTAAATTTTTAATTTTTTCAAAGCAAAGTCAAATTACTTTGTTTTCTTTGGACGTTTAGCACCATATTTTGAACGAGCTTGTTTTCTGTTTTGAACACCAGCAGTATCAAGAGTTCCACGAACGATGTGATATCTTACACCAGGCAAGTCCTTAACTCTTCCGCCTCTTACAAGAACTACACTGTGCTCTTGAAGATTGTGTCCAATTCCAGGGATGTAGCAAGTTCCTTCTTGTCCATTAGAAAGTTTAACTCTTGCAATTTTACGAAGAGCAGAGTTAGGTTTTTTAGGTGTAGCAGTTCTTACAGAAAGGCAAACACCTCTTTTTTGAGGGCATTCTTCCAAAAGTGGAGATTTTGATTTTTTCTCAAAAGTTTCTCTTCCTTTTCTAACAAGTTGGTTTATTGTAGGCATTTCATTCTCCTTTTAACTCACTTTCAAGTGAGAAAATAAATTGTCGATAAAAAAGCACGACTTATACTGTTGTCGTGCGTGAAAAATGCTTTTCTTTTTTGTAAAACATGAACAACACGATTGCACAACCTTGTGCAACTCCGCAAGCAAATGCGAATCGGCGATATAGAAATCAAGTATAAAATCACCTGCTGTTTGTTTATGCTTATCCGTTTAAGAATAAAGCACTGCCTCCGACAACGAAGCATACATGTGTAATTATACTTAATTTGACGATATTGTCAAGCATTTTACAAATTTATTTTCAAACAAATTACAAAATTTTAAAACCCTAAATTTTAAAATTCTTTTTATTTAATCATTAAATTAAAATCGTTTTCGTTAATAACTTTTATATTCAAACTTTTTGCCTTCTCAAGTTTTGAGCCAGCGTCTTCCCCTGCTAAAACATAATCAGTATTTTTTGATACAGAACTAGAACATTTTCCGCCAAAACTTTCTATGATTTCTTCAACTTCCTTCCGTGGTTTTGATAAAGCACCAGTTAAAACAAAAGTTTGGCCTAAAAATCTGTTATCTTTTGAATTATTTTGAACTTCTTTTAATTTAATTCCTTGTTTGAATAAATCCTGAATTTCTTTTAAATTGTTTTCATCTTGAAAATACTCAAAAATGTTTTTAGCAATCACCTCTCCAATATCTGCCACATTTATAAGGTCGTTTATTGTCGCATTTTTTAAATTAATAAAAGTTTTGAAATATTTAGCAAGGTCTTTTGCTGTTTTCTTTCCAACCTCTTCAATGCCAATAGCAAAAATAAATTTCGCTAAATCTACATTTTTACTTTTTTCAAGAGAAGACAAAATATTTTCAGCTTTTTTATCTTTAAATTTTTCTAAAGAAAGCAATTGCTCTTTTGTAATTTGATATAAATCACTCATTTCTCTTGTATTGAAATTTTTATAAAAGGCTTCAATTGTTTTTTCTGACAATCCTTCAATATTCATTGCATCTCTGCTCGCAAAATGCGAAAGTCTATCAATAACTTGATCAGGACAATCAAAATGGTTTGAACAAAATAACAATGGTCCCTTTTGCAAAAGAGTACTTTTGCAACTTGGGCATACTTTTGGCAGCTTAATTTTTTCGCTATCTTCAAACTTTTCAGCAAGTCCCATAACTTCAGGTATAACTTCATTGCTTCTTCGAACAAACACGCTTGCTTTTTTGTAAAGATTTTTTCTTTCTATATCTTCAATATTATTTAATGTTGCCCTTGACACGGTAGCCCCAGCAAGTTCAACAGGCTCAAGCAAAGCAATTGGTGTAACTCTTCCTGTTCTTCCAACCTGCCATACAACATCGTTAAGCATAGTTGTAACTTCAGTCGCTTCAAATTTAAAAGCAACAGCCCATTTAGGAAATTTTGCAGTATAGCCAATTTCTTCCCTTGGTGCAACTTTATTGATTTTTATAACCATACCATCAATCATTACATCAAGTTTTGATTTTACTTTATCAACTTCTTTTATATAAGAAATTATTTCTTCTGCATCTTTGCAAATTTTAAAATAATCCCCAGTTTGAAATCCATTTTCTACTAAAAATTGATGCATTTGCATTTGTGTTGAAAAGTTTTCTCCTTCACATAACAAAATTGAATAGCAAAAATAATCAAGATTTCTTTTTGCAGTTTCTTTAGGATCCAAATTGCGAACAGCCCCAGCTGCAGCATTTCTCGGATTTTTCAATTTTTCAGTAGCCGTTTTGTTGTATAGTGCAAAATTTTTATTTGTCATCATGCACTCACCTTGAACAATTAAACGCCCCTCAAATTTAATTTTTAATGGAACAGATTTAATAGTTTTAATTTGCGCTGTAACATCTTCTCCAATGCTACCATTTCCTCTTGTTGTAGCACTTTTAAAAACGCCTTCTTCATATTCAAGAACAATCTGTAATCCGTCAAATTTATACTCCAAAGCAAAATCTGTTCCGTTTGCTTCTTTCTGCATTTCATGCGCCCACTCTATCAAATCTTCAAAATCTCGCACTTTGTTTAAAGAATAAAGATTTACAACATGCTGTTTCTTTTCAAATCCATCTAAAACATCTCCGCCAACACGCAATGTTGGAGAATATGGCAAGACAATCCCAGTTTCTTTTTCAAGGTCAACAAGTTGATAATAAATTTTATCATATTCCTTATCAGAAATAACTGGTTTGTCTAAAACATAATAATTGTAATTATGTTTTTCGATTTCTTTTATAAGATTTTTCATTAATTCCATCTTATCCATAAAATTCTCCTATAAAATTTCAAGCGGTGCAAGTTCAAGCATTAAACTTTTTTTACCAAAATCTTCAAATATTATATCACCAACAAGTCCATCATCGGAAATGCAAACAATTTCTCCTTCTCCAAATCTTGGGTGCGAAACTTTTTGCCCAACTTTGTAAATAGAAACATCTTTTCGCTCTTTTTCTTCTTTTTTAAAAAATTGTTCTTTGTTCACTATTGCACCAAAACTAGATTTTGTAAATTGTTTTTCATTTTGACAACTTTTATTTGAAGAATAATCAAACAATTTTGTTTCCTTTGGTTTCTCAAAAGAAAGAAGTCCAAGTTCCCTACAAAATCTGCTAGGCATTTGATACTGACTTGATTGATATAAGTATCGTTTTGTGCAGTGGCTCATAAAAAGTTTTTCTTCTGCTCTTGTAATTGCAACATACATAAGCCTGCGTTCTTCTTCAAGTTCATGATTACTATTAAAAGCTCGAGAAATTGGAAAAACACCTTCTTCAAGACCAATAATAAACACCACTTTAAATTCTAGCCCTTTCACCGAATGAACTGTGGCAATAGTAACAGCACCTCCTTCTCCAATTTGATCATTATCAGAACTTAAAGTTATCATTTCCAAAAATTCACTTAAAGTTGCATTTGGATTTAAACTTTCATAATCTTTTACAGAAGAAACAAACTGCTCTATATTTAAAATTTTGTTTAAATCTTCTTCAATTGAAGGATTATACATTGCTTTTAAAGAAAATTTGCTTATCACATTTTCAACAAAAGTTGATAAACTGCAATTAGAAAAATAAATTTCAGTTAACTGCTTATAAGTTTTTATAAAATCTTCAAATTTTTTGTATAATGGTTGATTTTCAAAATCTTTTTTAAGCAAAATTTCAATAAAAGATTGCTCTTTGCCAAAACTTTCAATTTTGGCAAGTGTTCCATCTCCAATGCCCCGTTTTGGAACATTGATAATTCTGGCAAAAGAAATGTCATCTTTTGGGTTTACAAAAATTCTTAAATAACTTATTAAGTTTTTAATTTCTGCTCTTTCGTAAAATTTAAATCCACCATAAATTCTATGCGGTATATTGTAAGATAAAAAAGCCTCTTCAAAACTTCTAGATAAAGCATTTATTCTCATTAAAACTGCAATATCATCATATTTATAGCCCTGTGCTATCAATTTTTCAATGTTTTGAGCAACAAAAAGAGCTTCATCTCTTTCATCATAAGCATTATATAAAACAGGTTTTTCCCCTCCCGTTTTTTCAGTCCACATTTTTTTGTCAAGCCTTGAAGTATTGTTTTTTATAACATTGTTTGCAATTTGCAAAATACTTTCGCTTGATCTATAATTTCGCTCAAGTTTAAAAACTTTTGCATCTTTAAAATCTCTTTTAAAATTGAAAATATTTTGAAAATTTGCTCCACGCCAAGAATAAATACATTGGTCTTCATCACCAACAGCAAACACATTCCCATATGCACTTGCAAGCATTTTTACAAGATTATATTGAACTGTGTTTGTGTCTTGAAATTCATCAACCAAAATATATTTAAATCTGTTTGAATAATAATTCAAAACTTCAGGATTTGATTTAAAAAGTTCAATTGTTTTTATAAGCAAATCATCAAAATCAAGAGCATTGTTTTTCTTTAAATAATCATCATATAAAACAATGGCCCTGCCGATGTCTGTCATAGAAAATTCACAAGCATGAGTATTTAAATACTCTTGCAAACATTGCCCTGAATTTTTATAGGCAGAAAGCTGGCAAGCAAAAACCTTTTTAAATTTTTCATCTTTAAAATTTAAATTTTCAAGAACTTTTTTTATAACTTTTTCGCTATCGCTTTCACTATAAATAGTAAAATTTTTGTTATAAGGTGGCATCAAATCAATATTTTGTCTTAAAATACGCACGCACATAGAGTGAAACGTTGAAATCCAAACGTTTTCAGCGTTTTCAACCATATCACAAATTCTAGACTGCATTTCTTTAGTAGCTTTGTTTGTAAAAGTAATCGCCAAAATATTATAAGGCGAAACCCCTTTTTCTCGTATAAGATAGGCAATTCTATGAGTTAAAAGACGTGTTTTTCCACTGCCTGCACCTGCAGTTACCAAAACAGCACCTTCAGTTTGCTTTAGTGCTATAAGTTGTTCTTCATTTAAAGTATTTAAGTCATATTCCATGCCTTTATTGTAACAAACTTTAAAAATTAATCAAAGTTTTTTTTGCAACAAAACAAAGCAATTTTTATTTTTTAGAAAAAGCAAAGAAAAAAGTGCTGTTTTAGCAGCACTTTATTTTATAAAAGTATGCAAATCACTCCACCTTTTCCTTCGTTTACAATTCTTCCAAGAGTTTTTCTCATTTTTCTTTGCGCTTCAACAGGCATCATAACAAGTTTTGAATTGATATTGTCTTCAACAAGTTCAGACAAACTTCTACCCAAAATGTTTGTTTGCCAAATAGATTGTGGGTCATTTTCAAATTGTTCAACCAAATTTTTTGCAAGGTCCTGTGATTGATCTTCGCTTCCAACGAGTGGAGTTACTTCGGTTTCAACATCGACTCTCATAATATGAAGACTTGGTGCATTCGCCTTAATCTTAACTCCATAACGAGAACCTTGTTTAATTATTTCAGGCTCACCAAGTTCAAAATCAGTAGGTTTTGGCTCAACAACACCATAACCAGTTTGTGCAACTTGGTCAAGAGCATCTTTGATTTTATCATATTGAATTTTTGCTTGAGCAAGTTGTTTAATATTGCTTACAAGTTCATAATCACTTTGAATTTCAATTCCACATTCTTGAGATAAAACTTTGTAGAAAAGTCCTTCTTTTGGGACAATATTAAATTTAATTATTCCTTGCCCTGCCTCAATGTTAGAATAAGTTATTGGATCAAAGCATTCACTTTCAGCAAATGCAATTTGATTTTTATCAGCATCACTTAATCGATTTATTTTGTTTCCAAGATTTTTCATTTCTGTTGAGATTTCTTTAATAATGTTGTTATTATAGTCAAGTGCACGGAGCCAATCTGGAAGTTGAACTCTGATAGATTTTACAGGGAATTCCATAAGCAAATTTTCAAAAATTTTATCAATATCTCCTTCTTTAAGTTCTAGTGCATTGACACTTATAACAGGCACATTGTATTTTTCTTCCAATGACGCAGATAACTTTTTTGTTTCGCTTGCTTGTGGATTTTTGCTATTTAAAACAATAACAAAAGGTTTGTTAGATTTTTTTAATTGAGCAACGACTTTTTCTTCTGCCTCAATATAATTAGATCTAGCAATATCTGTTACAGAGCCATCAGTGGTAACCATAATTCCTATAGTTGAATGTTCGTTGATAACTTTGTCTGTGCCAAGAGTAGCAGCTTCTTCAAAAGGCAATTCCTCTTCTGACCAAGGAGTTTTTACAAGTCTTGCTTTTTCTCCCTCTACATGTCCCATTGCTCCTGAAATCAAATAGCCAACGCAATCTATCATGCGAACAGACATTTCAGCGTTTGCCACTTTAATGTTAACTGCTTCATTTGGAACAAAGTGAGGTTGAGTTGTCATTATTGTTTTACCATCAGCACTTTGAGGAAGTTCATCAATAGTTCTATCTTTTGAATTTTTTTCACTGATATTAGGTATAACCAATTTTTGCATAAATTGTGTGATAAAAGTGGATTTTCCAACTCTTACTGGACCTACAACGCCAATATAAATATCACCATTGGTTCTAGTCTTAATATCATCATAGATTTCATATTTATCCATATATACCTCCAATGATACATTGTATAATATGAAAACAAAATAATAATTATAACTTTAAAAGCGAAATAAAATATAAAAACGAGATCAATTTAAAATTATCTCGTTTTTCTATTTATTGTTTTTCTTCTTCAATTTTTTCAGATTTGTTTTTAACTATTTGCTTGAATTTCTCGTCGTTTAAAACATGTCTAGATAAAATACACAAATGTTTTTTTGGTAAATATTTATCACATTTCATCACAGCAAAAATGATTAAGTCTAAATCATTTTTTGCAATTAACTCATCAGTAATGCCATCAAAATAGATATTTAAAGATTCTCCATTGTTTTTTTGTATATGTTGTTTTATATCGAGAATTAAATCCATTTTCTTTTGAATGTGTGTTTTTTCTTTCATTGTCACCTCTAAAATATTCTCATATTTTATTACTTTTCACTTTCGTTTTCATTATTGTCTTGATCTTCTTCAATCACAATTTCTTTTTCAGGTTTATGCTGAACATATTCTTCATCTATAATTTCTTCGCCTTTTTTCTTTTTAAACACTTGAGAAATTTTTTGCTTAAAATTAATTTTGTTTTCCGTATGATTTATAAGCCTTTTAATGTTACTTCTATGTCTAAAAATCACAAGTGCAATCAACAACCAGACAATTAATGTTATAGCCCAAGCATATTCAACAGATGCAAGCCAAACATACAAAGTTGTAGCAATAGCAAGTGCTCCAAGATAAATAAATGAAATCACAGAGCCATATTCGATAAACAAGAATAAAATAAAACAAACCACAAACCAAATCAAAGCAACATACCAAATGCTAGAAAAGATAAATATTCCAGCAAAGCAAGCAACGCCCTTTCCACCTTTAAAATTATACCAAACAGGAAAATTGTATCCAAGCATTATAAATGCGCCAGCAAAATAATATATTAATTCTCCAAATTCAGGCAACAAGAGTTTGCAAACAAGGCAGGTTAAACCCGCTTTTACAACTTCAGCAATAAAAGTAAATATAGCAAGAGAAAACCCAAAAGAACGAAGCATGTTCATAGTCCCAGGATTTCCACTTCCAATTTTGGTAATATCTTTTTGTTTTACATTCCAAGCGAATATTTTCGAAAAATTTATTGTTCCAATGAAATAAGAAACAAAAGCAACTACAAAAAAGTATAAAACTGTATTCATTCTTTTTCCTCCTTTCCACGGACAATAATTTTAATAGGAGTTCCTTTGAAATCAATTTTTTCTCTTAATTTATTCTCAAGATATCTTCTATAAGAAAAATTTACAAGTTTAGCATCGTTGACAAACATAACAAATGTTGGTGGATTTGTTGATGGCTGTGTGATGTATTGAATTTTGCATCTTTTACCTTTGTGTGCTGGTGGCTGATAATTTAAAATAGCATCATGCAATATCTCGTTTAAAAGCCCAGTTGTTATTCTCTTGCTTGCATTATCAAAACTTTCTTGAGCAAGTTGCATTATTTGTCCAGTGCTTGCACCAGTGAGGGCTGAAACATAAATGGATTTATAATAATCCATAAATGCCAAATCTCTTTCAAGCATTTTTTCAAAAGAGTTTTTATCACTATTTTTAATGTCCCACTTATTGACAACTATCACACTTGGCTTTCCAGCTTCATGAACAAGCCCTGCTATTTTGAAATCTTGTTCTGAAAGTTTTTCTTCACTTCCATCAAAAACAATCAAAACAACATCTGCCTGCTCAATTGCGTTTAAAGTCCTCAAAACAGAATAACCTTCAATTGAAACTTTTTCAACAGCCCTTTGCCTACGAAGACCAGCAGTGTCAACAAAAGCATAATCTTTTTTATTATATCTAAAAGGCACAAAAACACTATCTCTAGTTGTTCCTTCCACATTACTTACAACAACCCTTTCACTGCCAATTAATCTATTTACAAGACTACTCTTTCCAACATTTGGACGGCCAACGACAGCAATTTTTACAACTTTATCATCAGTTTTTTCAACTTTTTCTGGAAAAAATGAAACAACTTTGTCAAGGACATCACCAATACCTTTACTTTGTTCCACAGAAAGAGGCATAGGATCTCCAAGACCTAGACTATAAAATTCGTAAGTGTTTTCGACTTCAAAATTATCAAGTTTGTTTACCACAAGGACAACAGGAGTTTTAGAACGCTTTAAAATAGACGCAACTTCTTCATCATTTGCCGTAACTCCAGTTTTACCGTCAACCAAAAAAACTATAACACTTGCTTCATCAATAGCGATTTGTGCTTGCTTTTTTATATCTGACTGAAAAACATCATCGCTTTTAGGGTCTAATCCACCTGTATCAACCAACATAAAATTGTGCCCACACCATTCTGCATCGGCATAAATTCTATCTCTTGTAACACCAGGCGTATCATCAACAATGCTTATTCTTTTCCCACAAATTTTGTTAAAAAAAGTGCTTTTGCCAACATTAGGACGCCCAACAATAGCAACAATAGGTTTAATCATAATCTTCCTTTGTTTAAAGGTTAACATAAAATAAAAAAAATTTCAACTAAATTGTGAAGTTGAAATTTAAATATTTCGAAAGATAAGAACAAAACTCATCAAATATATAAGATCTTCATAATTAAAAACATAAAGGCGTTATCGGAAAGCATCTGACCAGATTTTATTTTGTAATCTACTTCTTCAAGCAACGCAAAAATCTTTTTTAATTGCATTTTGGAAAAGTTTTTGGATTGTTCACGAATTTTTTTCACGGCAAACTCTTTTATACCAAGTTGTGATGCAATTTCAGCATCTGTTTTATCAGAGATTGAAACAAAAAACATTCTTCGAAAATGATTCACAACAAGCGCCATAATTCCTTGTTCTTTAATTAACCAACTTGCCAAAGAAATTGCCTTGTCTACGTTTTTTTTGCCAAGTGCTTCAGTAAGCTCAAAAACAACAAAATCATTTTCTTTTACAACACAATTTTCTACCATACTTTTGGTAATCATTGTATTTTCATTGTCACAAAAAATTAATTTTTGAATTTCGTTCATCGCTTTTGTAAGATAATTGTTGCAACAATCAAGCAAAGTAATCGCTGCATCTTGGCTTATTTGCTTTCCGTGTTTAGAAAGCTCTTTGACAATGATAGCAGTAGCCATTTTTTGATCAAACCTTTTACAATCAACAAATTGGCAAAAATCTTTTAATAAAGAAAATTTACCTTCAAAATCATAAAAAACTACAACTGTTGTTGAAACAGGATTTTCTAAATAAGAAGCAATTTTTTTTAAGTCCGCACTACCAATCTTTACCACATTTTTAACTAATATCAAACGATATTCGTCTACCAAAGGAAGAACTTGAGTTGAATCTAAAAATTTATCGACAGAAAAATTATCATCATCAAAACGCACAAAATTAAAATCTTCCATTGTTAAATTACATGCTTTTTTTATCATAGAAAATGCTTTGTCAAACAAAAACAAATCATCTCCTTCAAGAAGATAAGCATTGCATAATTTTTCACTTAACCTTGCCTTTAAAGTTTTCAATCAAGCCTCCCTAGCCTATAAGTTTCGAGATTTATTAAAAAGTTTCCTTCATTAGATAAATCATAATTTGAAAATTCTTGTTTTTGATTGCAAATCACAAAGTCACAATTATCAATTTTAGATTGCAAAACAAAATCACCTAGATATATAATATCACAATTTTGTTCGTTTAACAAATCAATTAAGTTTGCTTGCGAAACATTTTCTTGCGCAATAAGAACTTTTAAATTGTCAAATTCAATTAAAAAACAATTTTTAACAAAACTCGCAGAAAAATCACCAACTTGCATAGGCAAATCACTTAAAACTATTTCATCGTCTTCATTATTGTCTACAGTTGTTAAAAAATATTTTGCTCCATAACTTTTCCAATCTTGCTTTTGCGAAAGTGAAATATCATCACCAAGATAAAAGTCAACTTCAAAATTTTGATTTAAACTTGAAAAGCGTTGATAATAATAGTCATCTCCCCAATATAAACAATCTCCATTTTTACTAGTCAAAACAACCATTTGACCGCTATAACTTTCAACGAATGAAATTGAAGAAAAATTGCTTTTAAAAAGCGAGGGAAGAATAATGCTAAACGCCAAGCAAAAAGACAAAATGCTTGCAATTAAAAGCCTTGTAAACGGCTTTACAACCAAAAAGCCAGAAAGCGAAAACAAAAGAAGAATAATAAACATACTTACAGAAAGAGAAAAAGGCTTAAGCGGAATTTGTAAAGAAGTTGAAGCAAAAAATGAAGCAATCGAATTGATAAAAACAAAACAATAATCAAAAATTATAAAAACACCATTTAAAAACGACATAAATGAAGAAAGAAAAGCAAACACAAAAAGAAGTGGAAAAACAACAGAAAAGAATGGCAAAATTATAATGTTTGCAAAAACAGAAAGAAAATTAAATGTAGAAAAGAAAGAAGATGTAAAAGGCAATATTCCAATTTGAGCAGAAAGTGAAACTGCCATTGCACTAGCAATAGACTTTGGCATAACAAATGACAAACATTTTGTCAAAGGCTCTGTAAAAAGGAAAATGCATAAAACTGAACAAAAAGACATTAAAAAACCAACATCAACAGCAGAAAGTGGACTAAACAAAATTATTATGAACCCTGCAATAGCAAGTGAATTTAAATTGTCGTAAGGCCTTCTGGCAATTGAAGATAAACATAATACAATCGCCATAATTGTCGCCCTAACTACTGACGGCGAAAAAGAACAAAGATAACAATAACAAAGTAAAACAACACTTAAAACTCCAAAAATCACATACTTGTTTGCTTTTAATAATTTTAAGAAAAAGTAAATTGCTCCAGCAAGAAATGCGACATGAAGTCCACTAACTGTCAAAATATGAATTATGCCACTGCTTCTGTATATTTCATAAGTGTTGTCATCAATCATTGTTTTATCACCAAACAAAACAGCATAAGCAATATATGCATTTTCTTCACTCATGCTAGAAAGTAAAGCATTTTTGACATTTAAACGAAAGGCTTCATCAATTTTCATGTCACCTTCTACAACAGTGATTTGGTTTACGCCTGCACTTGCAGTGTAATGCACTCCATTGCGATAAGATGTCAAGTTGAAAACACCGAGTGTGTAACTCTCTTCTCGCTCGAGTTCACTTTCAAACGAAACTTTATCGCCGACCGATATACTGCTTGCATCACCATAAATGAAAACACGGACATTGCCTGCACTTTCTCCATTTATTGAAACATTTTCTAAAATCAAACTTGAATAAGAAGAAGTCTGGACAAAACTTACATCACAAACTCTGCCTACGACCACATTCTCTCCATAATACTCTTTGCCTAAAAATTGACTTTCGCCAAGAAAATACCAACCGTTTCCAATAAAAAAGAAAACAATAATTAAACATAAAGGTAATATCTTTTTATAACAAACACTAGTTACAATTGCAAATAAAAAACAAACACAAACTATCACAATGCTTTCAACATCTCCAGCATAAAGACTTCTGGCAACAACACTGCCAAAAAGCAAAGCCAAAAATGTATAGAAAGGATAACGGAAATTCAACAACTTTTTCACTTTGAAAGAATTTTATCAAAATTTGTAGAAAAAATAAAGAAATTTAATATAAAAAAGCAAAATGTTAAACATTAAAAAAAGTTAAAACAAAAAAAATGTCTTAAATTTAAGACATTTTTTTAAACATTTTCAGCAGTTATAGTGATTCCTGTATAGAATTTATAATTTGTTGTTGTGTCTCCAACTTTCTTGATTACTCTGTATGTCACTTCCAAATAATCACAACCATCACTGCCTTTAAACTTTTCAGCATTAAGTTGTCCAGTCAAATATGTTTCGCCTCTTGCAATTTGCTCTTCTGTTGGTTCAATGATTTCATAATAATCTTTTACAGAAGTTGTTCCCACAATGGTTATAGGATCTTGTGAAACAAAAGGATTTCCACGATAATCATTCTCGCCCACATCGGTCTTTAAAATTCCATTGCCAATGTCAACATTAAATGGTCCGCATATCAAATCTCTTTTCCAATCACCAAGTATAGGCTCATCAAGTCCAAAATCAACTCTTTGAGAAAATTCAACCCCAGCCTTCTTGCTTGCCTCATCCAAATTGTCATCTCCCAAAAGGTCAACAAGTTTACCATCTGGCACATTTATTGTTTTTGTTTGAACAACAGTTTTTTCACCTGTTGCATGATTGAAATAGTTGAGCCCAACTTCAATTGTCAAATACCTGCTTCCATCAAATGCTTCCCCTGTTGCTGTTTGATAGCCATCAAGGTCCGCATCATATTGAAATGCAACTGTCAAACTTGTCACATTGACTTCTTCTTTAAACATAATCACTGCACTTTGATATTCAAGTGGTCTTATTGCTCTTGCACCTTTGCCACTCTCAAAATCTTCAAAGTATGGGAATGGATCTTCATCTCCTCCCGGCGCAAAAGAATTTCCCCAATATTCCATGATCTCTGATGCAAGAAATCTATCATCAACATTGACATCATCATCTTCATTTCCACCAATTGTTACTTCATTGCAAACACCATCGATAATTTTTTCAACTGTTGCTTGATAATCTCTGCCTACTTTTTCCGTTTTAAAAGTTGCATTGTCAATTACTATATCATCGCCAGTGTATCCAAGTTCATCCAACTTTTGATTTGCTTGCGATGAATTTGTTGCAACAAATGTTTTATCGCCATAAGTGATTTGTGTTGCATTTGTATATTCGATCACACTGTCATTTGCCATTGCATCTTGCCCAATCACATTTTCAAGAATCCAATTTTGAATTTTAATTTTATTTCTTTCTGCAATGCCGACATAAGTTCCAAGTTTGTCAAAAGTTTCTTTGATTTTTTCAAGTGCTTCATCCACAGTCATTGAAACTCGCACCCCATTGACAGTTTCATAAATTGTCACTTGATAATATTTTCCATTTTGCATTACAGGCACAACTTCAACTTCCCCAGGAGTAAGGTCAAGACTGTAGCAATAAATCACATATTCAAGTGCCTTTACAAAATCAGAATATTTTTCCGTTTCTGTTTCCTTTGCCTCACTAGTTCCCAAATAAATATTTAAATATTTAGTTGAAATACGTGAATAATATTGAAAAATATAATCATTAGAAAAAATTTCAAAATTTTCGGCAAATATCGTAGAAATCTTTGATTTATCATTTATAATCTTATCAGATATTATATTACCCATTTCTGAGTTATATAAAAAAGGTCTACTTGTGTTATCATCTTTATCAATATCAAATGACCAGTTCCACGTATTATTCAAATTTGCCGACATGTTTGTATATTCAACAGACGTAGAATTCCAATTTTCGCCGTCAAATGATAACGAATTTGAAATTTGTTTGTATTCATCCACTTGATAACGAATGCTATCATAAAGATATGGCAAATTGTTTGGATCAAAATTTTCAACATCAAAAAGATTATATTTTTTAATTAATTCAAAATTAATATCTGAAACACCATATATCAGCTCTAATGATCTTAAAATTGTCCATGCATATTTCCCATAATAATCATTTTCTTCTTCTTCAGTTCCACCAGAACCTGCGTTAAAATCATAGTGGTCTGGTCTATACAAAACTTTTGTGCCATAAAGTGGCGTTGATTGACTGTTTTCAAGTTGTTCATAATATTCATCTTCCGAAATTTCTCCATTTTGAAACTTTTCCCAAAGGTCATCAAAAAAATCTAGACCATTGCCTACACCAAAAATTTCAAGACAACCAGTCCCAGCAAAACACATTGTCAAAATCATCAAAATGCTAAAGAGTTTGCTTAAAAATTTTTTCATAACTTTATTGTAACCTTTTTCCGCATAAAAATCAACTTTTTTGTCAAATTATCACACAAAACAAAAATCGGCAAAAGCCGATTTCTTTAAACTTTTTCTGTCTCTAAATTTGGACTTATTTCATAAAAGTTTTGATTTTCATCCATTTCAAGCATTATATCGCCAGAAATCATTTGCTTATTTTCAAGCATTGAAGTTTCACAACTTACATTAATTCCATTTTTAATTCTTTCATAAATTGATTGTGTGGAATTTAAACTATCATAAACATTAAAATTCCATCTTTCATAACTGTCTGTTTTTTCATTATAAGCCTTTATATCAATGATTACAGAGTTACCAAATCCACTTGAATAACTAACATTTATGTGACTATAAGTAGTTTTTTCACTTACTGCATAAGGCATTAAAAGATTGAAAAGGTCTATTTGCTCTTGCATTTGTTTATCTCCCAAAAATAATCCCGTTGTTGTAGTTGAACTAATATTATTGTTTAATTTTTTGTCTAATTCATTTAAATTTAATGAATATTCGCCCACTATCAAAACATTATCGCTTTCAGTTATATCTTGCACATTTTTTTTACCTATAATATCACTTAGAGTTATAAAATTTTTCAAAAAAAACTTTGCCGATCTTACCTGATAATCATTGTCTGAATACATACCATTTCTTATTCCAATCATTTGCACTGCTGTGATATTGTTGTTTTCATCGGTTTCAAAAGCCCATTTAAGCACTTCAATTTTTCCACTTTCTAAATCTGCAAGAGACATGCTATTGCCAAAAAATGTTTTAATGTTTTCAGAATTGAACATATGTTCAGTTAAAATTTTATTAAATGCATTTTTTACAATGTCAGTATTTTCTTCACCAAACACATTGAAAACATCACTCCAACTTGAAAATTCAATATTTTCTTCTGTTTCAGTTTCTCCACCTTGTTCAGGTCCATCTACAACAAATTCAACCGAATATGCTTTATCACCACTTACATAAATTTGTAAGTATTCTTTTGCAACTTCAACAGTTTCACTTGAAACGACAGCTTTTTCTGTTTCAAATTGTTTAAGTGCTTCTTCTTGATTAAGGTTTTCTCCATCTTTAACAAAGCCATCAAATTCAACAGTTATTTTTTCAATTGTTCCATCAGTTTTTGCAAAGTCTGCTCTGACAATTGTTTTATCTTTTGATGCGTTATATTCAATTTCAATTCCAGGGAATTGTGCTTTCACATTTT
>CALWTO010000005.1 GCA_944384485.1 uncultured Clostridia bacterium | reverse complement strand
AGACTACAACGTTGATAGGTCGGAGGTGTAAGCACAGTAATGTGTTCAGCTGACCGATACTAATAGTTCGAGGGCTTAATCACGGAGCACTTAGCAAGTTTCTGTTATGTAGTTGTCAGGGTTTTATCAAAATCCTGTTTATTATACAAAAAGTCTTGACAAAAAGATTTTAAATAAGTATAATAAAAGAGTAAATTTAGTAATTCCAAGTAAAACTTGTAATTATACCATTTCCAGTGGCGATAGAGAAAAGGATCCACCTGTACACATACCGAACACAGAAGTTAAGCTTTTCATCGTCGAAAATACTTGGCTGGCGACGGCCTGGGAAGATAGAACACTGCTGGAATATCATTAAAGTAGGCGCATGAGCCTACTTTTTTGTTTAACATTTTATAGTTAATTACATATTCAATTAAAAGTTTTATTTGTAAAATAAGTAATTGTGTAGTATAATAATAAAAATTCTGGGAGAAAAAATGAAATTTGATAGTAAAAATTTTAATAAAACAACATTAATTGAAGATGTCGTTTTGCCTAGTGAAATTTGGATTTTTGGAGGGCTTTATATATTAATTACTGATAATGAGAATATTTTTTATAAATTTGAAAGAGCTGATGAAAACGCATATTATAAATTTTTTAAAACAAATGGCTTAATACGCCCAAAAGAATTTAAGGATTTTAATTATAAAAAAGTGGTAGATGCTGTTGCTTTCGTAAAGCATATTAAATCTGGAAAAAACAAATTTATCATAAAACAATACAAAATGGCAATAGAAAAAGAAAAAAACAAAAAATTTGATTGTTATAAAAAGTCTTTTGAAAATAAAAAAATGACTGTTAAGGAAATAGAAATAAAATTTAAAAATTTACCATACATAAAACCTTATTATGATATTTTAAACTCGCAAAAAATGAAAAAGTTAAATTTTAAAACTATAATTAAAGGAGAAAATCATAATGAAAAGTAAAGAAAAAGACATTGAAGGAATTGAAGCGGATGAACATTTTGTAGATATGTTTAAAGAAATCGATTTAATGTATGATAACATAAAAGAAAATACAGATAATGCTTTTGAAATTTTAAAATTGTTTAAAAATAATAAAGATCAAGAAAGTGTAGATGTTTTAAGAATAACGTGTAGCAACATTTTAGATTGTGAAGAAATTATAAAGAAACAGATAGAAAACTTTGAAAATATTAAAGCAGAAATTTTAAAAAATGAAAGAAAAGTTGATTTTAAATTAAGACAAAAAGAAGTCGAAGATTTTTATAAAACAATAAAAAAATACGAAAAAGATTCTTCTTCTCAATTTAAAGAGCTGTTAAAATTATCATCTAATATAAAGTAAGGAGAAAATAATGGAAGCGCGAGATGAATTTTTAGATATATTTTATGACAATATAGAAAGAGATGGGGCTGATAATTTACTAGAATGGCTTGAAAAATCAGATTTTTTTATTGCGCCTGCAAGTACTAAAAGACATAATAGTTTTAAAGGTGGACTTTGTGAGCATTCTGTAAATGTTTATAAAAGGTTAGTTAAGCTGGTGGAAGGGCAATATGGGGAAAACTGGCAAGAAAAAGTAAGTGCAGAAAGCGTTGCAATAATGGGGCTTTTGCATGATATTTGTAAAGTAGATATCTATAAAGAAGATGTTAAAAATGTGAAAATTGATGGTATATGGACGCAGAAGCCTTATTATAAAGTAGAAGATAATTTACCATACGGACATGGAGAGAAATCTGTTTACATTTTGTCAGCTTTTATGAAATTGTCAAGAGAAGAGGCTCTTGCAATAAATTGGCATATGGGAGAATATGATTTAAGAGTAAAGGGTGGCTCATATAGTGTTGCAGAAGTTTACTATAAATATCCTGTTGCTTTTTTGCTTCATGTTGCTGATTTAATGGCTACATATTTAGACGAAAAAGTAACAAATGAGTAAATATTTTGTTCATTTTTAATATAAAATATTTTAAATAACACTATTGACAACAAAAGTAACTTGTTGTATAATATAGTAAACAATAAGGAGGGAGTTATGGCCACAGTTATTAATTTAACTAGAACTTCAAAATATAAAGGGCAATTAAACAAGGCTATTGACAAATTAGATACTTTAAACACGGGTATTGGTAATTTAAGAAACGGATGGCATATTGTTGGAAAGAAAAGAGAAAATATATTAACTTATTTGAAAAATATTCATGAAACAACTAAATCAAATTTAAATGCTTTAGTGACTCTTATCAACTCGACACCTGATGACAATGTTTTAAGTAAAAGATATCCAGAGTTTGAAAAATATCTAAACTTTGTAACTGAAGAGATGACAAGTATTGAAGATGTAGAACGTGACAAAACAAGAGTTTTAAGTGACAGATCTTTTATTTACAGAGATAGTGATTCAAAGGAAAAAACATTGCAAATTAAAACCTCGGGGACTTATTCGTATCAACTTTTTAAACAAACTTATATGTTGTCTTTCAATTACAATCTAAGATCGCTAGAATATGAAATTGAGAATGCAAAAACAGAAGGCAATAAATTTTTGCTTAGAGATTGGAGAGAAAGTACAAACTGGGATAGCAAAAAAATAAGAAGAGGTGTTATAACAGCAGTAGCTGTTGTGGCCCTTGGTGCTTTAATAGGTGGTCTTGCTTGGACTTGGACAGGAGGAAAGAATAAAGGTATAGATGAAGGTAAAAATGCAGTCCAAGGAGATTTAAATAGTGCGAACAGTGATTACGCATCTAGAATAGAAAATGCTAAAAACAATATTTTAATAAAATATAATACTTTAGCTGAAGATGCTCAAAATTGGAATACAAAAGCTAATGGAGAAGAGGCTTTGGTTCGTTTAAATAATTATTATAACGCACTATCAAAACTTAATCTTGATATCAATTCTGTTTCAGCAAAATTTGATAATTCTCAATCAGAAGTTGAGGGAGAAATTGATAATTTATCGGGATTAAATGCTGACCAAATAAGCGAAAAGTTAAGTAAAGTGTTTTTTGAGATTTCTTCCGAAACTACAAAACTTGTTGCACAAACAAATGATGCTGAACTAAATTCAAAAGAATTAGTAGATGATTTAATTTCAATTGAAAAATCTGTAAAAGAAGATTTAATAAAATCTTATAGTGAAGATCAACTTACAAAAATTGATTTTTCTAGTGTTTTGCCGGGATCTTTTAAGGTTGAAAAAGTAGAAATAGATTTTGGGGCAGAAGTAGATAACATAAAAATTTATTCTGTAAGACGTTCAATTGATAGTGTGACAGGTAGAGTTCAAGCAGAGAACTGTCTTGAAACTTACACCGCGGAAAATATTAAAGAATACTTTGATAATGATAATGAAATAACGGATAAAGAATTACAAGAAATTGTTTCAAAAATTGACTTAAAAAGTTTAAAGACTTATACTGATTATTCATACTTAAAAGATTTTTATGATGTTACTCGTGTTTACATTTCCGATGCAGATATTGCTACAGCTATGGTTGCAAACAAAGAAAATTGCGAAATTAATGTTCAGGTTGTAAAAAATGACGGCGCAGTATTTTTAAAGACATATTCATATAATAATAATGGTAAGGACAAAACAAATACAGAAATTATAGAATCTATTTTAAGTGCGGTAAAAACAAATTATGATAGTCCTATGAAAACAAATGTTACAGTAAACGGTATAAATTTAAATAATTATGACTCACCATATGATTTGTTTGCTGCAATGGATGAAGAAAAATAAAAAACTGACATCATTTGTCAGTTTTTTTAAATAAAAAACATATTGCATTTTCAATATGTTTCAAATTTTTATGGTGGAGAATATCGGAATCGAACCGATGACCTCTTGCTTGCAAGGCAAGCGCTCTAGCCAGCTGAGCTAATCCCCCATGAATTATTTGCTCTATTAATATAGCATATAAATAAAAAAAAGTCAACAGAAATTTACGATAATTTTTCTTTTTTATAAAAAATTGAATATTAATTATTATAAAATTGTATACTTATTAAAAAAATCTTAAATTAGGTATTGAAAATTGATTTTAAATGTGATATAATTAAAACAAGATTGGAGGGAATATGTCAAAAAAATTATTGAAAATTTTAGCATTATGCATATTTGTTACACTTATTCCAGTAGCAATTGTTGCTTCAGCATTAATGGTAACACAAGCTGCGCCATACACAATAGTTGTTGATTTAAAAGGAGAACAAGAAAATTTAGAATCTTATAGTAAATCTTTAACTATTTCTGTAAATGAAAAACTAAAAGAAGGGAATAAGGTAAATGCAAAAGAAACAGACAAGGTACTTATTTCTTTTGAAAGTGAAGCATATGACATTGAAGGCTTTTACGAAGGAGAAGCTGAAACAATAACTGAAGATTCTGATCCTTTGCAAGAGGGAAATGCTTCATCATATACTTTTGAAGTAAAAGGCTCTACAAATATTACAATTTGGTTGACACCAAAAACTTATACTTTAACTTTTGAAGCAGAAGGAATAGAATCAAGTGAATTTACTTTTAGTCAAGAATTGCCAAAAATTGAAGCTGAAGATTTTGTAGGTTGGTCTGTAAAAGATAGTGATGGTGTAAAAGTTTATTCTGATGCGATTTTTGAAAACAGTGGAGATTATGTTTTGACTCCTGTTTATAGTAATTCATATAATTTTAACTTTTCTGTAAGGGATGAAAATGGATCTTATATTTATTTAAAAGATAAAGAAACAGGAGTTGTTGATGGCTTTGTAGAAAATATTGGAACTTATATTAAAGTTGGAGCTACAATAGACTTTGATCCTTCTCAAACATTGTACGATTATTATTTAGGTAGCTACGAAAATTATGAGTTTGTAAATGAATCAGACAAAGAATTTAACAAACAAAGTTTTTCAATACATGTATATTACGATACAAATATAGCAATAGGTGACTACGTAATAATGGATGATATTAATCTTACTTTTAACGATATAATTGACAAACTTATAGAACAAGGTGTTAACCAAGTAACAATTTTATTAATATATTAAAAAAACAGGCTTTGGCCTGTTTTTTCAATCCACTTTGAAAAATATTCATATAAAAACGCATCTTCTGCGGAGCTAATTGCATCTTTTATTAAATCTACTGGGTATAATTTGGAAGGTTTTTTCAATAGTTGGCTTAATGGTGAAGAAAAGATAATGTGATAGAAACTATATATATTTATGGAATAAATTTTCTTGACACACTTGTATTTTTTATTGTACAATAAATGTAGAGGAGGGATTATTTATGAAAAAATGGTTAAAAACAATTTTAGTGACTAGCATGGTTGTTTGCTTTTCATTCTTGATGTTTGCTTGTGGCTCATCAAATTTAGTGGATGTTTCTGGAAATTATAACTCGATGACTGA
>CALWTO010000004.1 GCA_944384485.1 uncultured Clostridia bacterium | reverse complement strand
ACCTTGCAACCAAATTCAATTTAATTGAAAATAACAATTCTCAATCAGGTTGTACTTTTGTGAATATGTATGAAATTTCTACTGGAATTTTATCAAATAAGCAAGCAAACAATACAAATGACATAAGATATCAATATTTAGATATTTCGGCAAACTATACAAACCACCCAAATGACTATATGATAAGGTTATATGCGGGTGCAATATTATCGACATTTATTGAATTTTAGAGCACAGAAAAACTTTAGAGAAAAAAAAGATTTGACTTTTGTCAAATCTTTTTTATTTTCTTTTTTCATTGTATGGGCTTAAAACTATATTGCCTGTTTTCAAACTTTTTTGTACATCAATAATTCTTTGATTTGCAGAACCTTTAAACCTTAAGGTTATATCTTTTAAATCTTCCACAAATTCGCCATCAACAATGACATCTATGTATTTTAAAAGTTCGTCTGTCCATTCTGTAAAAACTTTTCCTTCTTTTTTTAGATCTTTATCAAAAAGGTAACCAGTATAGCACCAAACTGTTTTGTTGGGATATTGTTTTTTGACCTGCTTAACCAAAGGTAAAAGCGACATTTGGTTTGCTTTTTCCATAGGTTCTCCACCAAGCAAAGTCAAACCATTTATATATTCATGATTTAACGATTGCAAAATCTCATCAATTATACTTTGGTCAAAAATTTTCCCGTAGCAAAAGTCCCAAGTTTCAGGATTAAAGCAGTTTTTACAATGATGAGTGCAACCACTTACAAACAAACTTGTCCTTACCCCTTCACCGTTTGCAATGTCATTAAACTTTATATTTCCGTAATACATTTATCTTCCTTTTTTACAAGTGCAAAACTCTATCTCTTATCTCTTGAGTTCTACCTTGATTCCAGAATTGGCTTCCAATGTAGCCACAAGTTCTTCTTGCAACATTCATTTTGGTTTGGTCTCTGTTTTTGCAATTAGGGCATTCCCAAACGAGTTTGCCATCTTTATCTTCAACGATTTGAATTTCTCCGTCGAAACCGCAAACTTGGCAATAATCAGATTTTGTATTAAGTTCTGCATACATAATGTTGTCATAGATAAATTTTATAACTTGCAAAACAGCTTCAATATTATCTTGCATATTTGGGACTTCGACGTAACTTATTGCTCCGCCTGAAGATAATGCTTGAAACTGACTTTCAAATTTTAATTTATCAAAAGCATTTATTTGTTCACAAACATGAACGTGGTAAGAATTTGTTATGTAGTTTTTATCAGTAACACCTTTTATTATGCCAAAGCGTTTTTGCAAACATTTAGCAAACTTGTAAGTTGTGCTTTCTAGCGGAGTTCCATAAATACTAAATCCAATGTTTGTTTCTTTTTTCCACTTATCGCAGGCATTGTTCATATATTTCATAATTTCCAAAGCAAATGGGGTAGCGGATGCATCTGTATGAGATTTGCCTGTCATATATTTTACACATTCATAAAGACCAGCATAGCCAAGAGAGATTGTAGAATATCCACCATATAAAAGTTTGTCTATTGTTTCACCAGGCTTTAATCTAGCGATGGCTCCATGTTGCCATAAAATTGGAGCAACATCAGAAACCGTTCCTTTCAACCTGTTATGTCTTGCCATCAAAGCATCAAAGCAAATAGCAAGTCTTTCATCAAATATTTTCCAGAATTTATCAATGTCTTTACCGCTTGAAAGTGCAATGTCAACCAAGTTTAAAGTTACAACACCTTGATTAAATCTTCCATAAAATTTGTAATTTCCATCTTCATCTTTCCAAGGAGAAAGTGCACTTCTGCATCCCATAACAGGGAAACAATTGCCTTCTTTGAGTTCCTTCATTTTTTTCTCTGAAATATAATCTGGAACAAGTCGTTTTGCAGTGCATTTTGCAGCAAGTTTTGTTAAATAGTAATACTTGCTGTCTGGGCGAATGTTGTCTTCTTCAAGGACATAAATGATTTTTGGAAATGCAGGTGTTATAGATACACCTTGTTCGTTCTTAACTCCATTATATCTTTGTTTCAAGGTTTCTTCAATAATAAGAGCAAGATCATCTTTTTCTCTTTGATTTTTTGCTTCACCTAGATATAAAAATTCTGTTACGAACGGTGCTTGCCCATTAGTCGTCATCAAGGTAATGACTTGATATTGAATTGTTTGCACACCTTTATCAATTTCTGCTCTTACTCTTTTTTCGGTTAATTTGTCTACTAGGGCAGGATCTATTTTAGTTCCTATTTCTTCAAGTTCTTTGATTACATCTTTTCTTATTTTTTGTCTGCTTACATCCACAAAAGGAGCTAGGTGAGCCAAACTTATACTTTGTCCACCATATTGACTTGATGCAACTTGTGCTACAATTTGTGTTGCAATGTTACATGCGGTAGAAAAAGAATGAGGTTTTTCAATCAAAACATTTGAAATAACTGTGCCATTTTGCAACATATCTTCAAGATTTACAAGATCACAATTGTGCATTCTTTGTGCAAAATAATCTGCATCATGGAAATGAATAAGACCTTCTTCATGTGCTTTCCAAACATGGTCTGGCAATAAAAATCTTTTGGTAAGATCTTTACTTACTTCTCCAGCCATATAATCCCTTTGTACGCTGTTTATTGTTGGATTTTTGTTACTGTTTTCCTGTTTTATGACCTCATTTTCGCCATCAATAAGAGCAAAAATTTTTTTATCGGTGCTGTTTATTTGTCTAGCGAGTTGGCGTTTGTATCTATATGTAATATAATTTTTAGCAACTTCAAACGTACCATGAGCCATAATGCCCATTTCAACGAGATCTTGTATTTCTTCAACTCCAACAGATCTTGAAACTTCTTTGCACTTTTCAGTAACTTCCTTTACTATTTGATCAATTTGTTGTTGATTTAGTCTTGTTTGGTTTTCATCAACAGACATATTGGCTTTTAAAATGGCATTTTTAATCTTTTCAGCATCAAATGTCATCTCTTGACCGTTTCTTTTTATAATCTTCATTTGTCCGCCTCCCTTCTTTTTGCAAAGCATTAATTTTCTTAAAATCTAATTGACTTTACAATAGTAATTATACTATACTTTTTGTAGAAAAATTGTTGTTTTTTCAACATTTGGAGGGCAAAATGGAAATTTTGAAAGAACTTAAAAAAATTGCTTTATTTAAAGGTTTTGAAGATAAAGAATTGCTTTCTATGATGAATTGTTTTTCCGTTGAATTAAAGGAATATGAAAAAAATCAAACGATTATTGAGCAAGGGCAAAAGGTGGAAAAAGTAGTCTTATTAATAAGAGGAGAAGCCAATGTTGAAAATATAGATATTTTTGATAATCAATCAATTATATTAAATTTAAAGAACGGAGATTTTTTTGGGTTAGAGGAAACTTATGCAGATAAAATTTATTTTAGAGATAGTTTAAAGTCTTGTGAAAAAACCATTGTTGCGATGTTTGATAAAACGAGATTTGTTTTTCCGTGCGAAAATAATTGTCCATGTCATCAAAAGTTATTGAAAAGAATAATTAATTATAGCGCATCAAGAAGTTTAATGCTTGTTGATAAAATAAAGCACCTATCTCAAAGAGGAATTAAAGAAAAAGTGCTTTCTTATCTTCATTCGCAAAGCAACATTGCGGGAAGTCCATATTTTGACATCCCTTTCAACAAAACAGAACTAGCCAATTATTTATCAGTAGAAAGAAGTGCTCTTTCTACAATTCTTTGGAAATTGAAAAAAGAAGGTATTATTGACTTTGAAAAAAAACGATATCATATAAAGAAAACCAAATAAGAGCAAACAGGTATATATAATGATAGAAAAAGAAGAAAGATATTTACATTTAAACAAATGGCTAAAACAAAAATTCGGAGAAAGAGTCTTAAAAATTTGCGTCGATGGTGGCTTTACTTGTCCAAATAGAGATGGGACTTGTGGCAAAGGTGGGTGCATATTCTGTAGTGGACAAGGAAGTGGAGAACATATAAAATTGCATGATATAGAAAAACAAATTTTGAATCATTTAGAAAGCTACCGAGGAGAACGGGCAAATAAATTTTTAGTTTATTTTCAAAACTTTTCAAACACTTACGACAAAATCGAAAATTTAAAGAAAAAATATGATTGTGCATTTGTAAGTGAAAAAATTGTTGGGTTAGATATTGCAACAAGGCCAGATTGCATAAATGAAGAAATTGTTGCACTTTTGAAAAGTTATAAAGAAAGAGGCTATGTTTGTGTTGAACTTGGATTGCAAACTTCAAATGAAGAAACAGCAAAAGCAATAAATCGTGGTTATAAGAACGAAATTTTCACAACAGCAGTTAAGCTATTAAATAAAAATGGCATAGATGTTATTGTTCATATTATGATAGGCTTACCAAATGAAAATCTAAAAGATATAGAAAAAACAATAAAGTTTATAAATAAGCACAATATACAGGGAATAAAAATTCATTCAACTTATATTTTAAAAAATACCAAATTAAATGAACTTTATTTAAAAGGGGAATATAATCCTTTAACATTAGATGAATATATCGAGAAAGCGGGGTTTGTTATAAGTCATTTAAAAAATAATGTTGTAGTGCATAGAGTTAGCGGAGATGCACCAAAAGAGTTGCTTGTGGCTCCAGAATGGAATGTTCATAAAAAACTTGTATTGAATGGGTTAGAAAAATATTTAAAAGAGAAAAATCTATTTCAAGGGAAATTTTGTGATTAAAAAAAGTGTATCAAACTGATACACTTTTTTGGCGCCCCAAGTAGGATTCGAACCTACGACCTATCGGTTAACAGCCGAGCGCTCCACCACTGAGCTATTGGGGCATATTTAGTTTTAACGCGCTCGGCAGTTAACCTTCTATCGGTTTAATTCCGCTTGCGCTCCATACGCAGAACTTTTCAAGTTCTTGGCGTTCAGCCCCGCGCTCCACCACTGAGCTATTGGGGCATATTTAGTTTAATTAAATTATTAAAGAAGAGGGATGGAACAAGTGTTTGATACATTCAAACACTTGGCAACCTTTTTTGATTGCACTGCTATAATATCAAATTTAGAATGTAATGTCAACAAAAAATTAAAAAAATTATAAAATTTTTATTATTTCTGTTTTTGGAATGTTTTCGTTGGCGTCTTCAAGGTCATTTAATTTTTTAGATTGGTAGTTAATTACGATGCTTGTTATTAAAACTATCAACAATAGAAATGCAAGTCCGCAATAAATCCAAAAATTTTTATTAAATTTGTTTTTCTTTGTTTTCTTTTCTTCCATGCAATAAATTATAACACTTTTTATTTAACTTTGTCCATACTTTTTGCAAAATTGTTTTTTCAACAAAAATACCAATTCCTGTTGCTAAAAAAACATATAATCTTAATTGTCCGAAGTTGCAAATTAAGTTTAAAAAAGAAAATAAAGCAAAAGAAAAAACAATGCTAAAAAAATAGAATAATTGCACTAAAATTTTATATCTAGATATTTTGTTGTTAATCATTTTTGTCAATGAAAAAATTATTCCACAAATTATTCCTGTGCAAAACATAATTAAGAAAACTAAAGGTTGATTTAAAGTAGGGTATAACATTTTTATCCTTATTTAAATATCCTTTTGAAAAATGAACGCTTTTGTCCGTTTGACGATCCCAATTTTACTAAAGAAACACTGCCAATTAAACAGACCAAATTATTTTCAAGGTCAAGTTTTGTTACTTCCAAATTGTTACCGTTTATGATTATATTTTTAGTTTCAGTTTCAACAACAATTTGGGTTGCTGTTGCACTTACAACTTTCGTCGCCCCTTTTAATTCCATATGTTCATAATTTTCAAGCAATATACTTTCGTTCATACAAAACTCCTTTTTATGTATAATATTTTTCATTGTTAAAAAAAATGCTAGCATATTTTATGATTTTGTAGTAAAATCAAATTATGGAAAAAAAAGTTTTTAAAAATCAAAAAGAGCAAAATTTGCTTGACGCATTAATAGAAGAAGGATTGTCTTACAACAATTGTTATAAAATTTTAAGGAACAAAGATGTAAAAGTCAACGGTAAAAGATTAAACCAAAATGTTATATTAAAAATTAATGACGTTGTCGAATTTTATTACAAACAAAAAGAAACACAAGAAGAAGAGGTGGTTTATCAAGATGAAAATATAATTATAATAAATAAAAAACAAGGAATAGAAATTGAAGGGGAAAAAGGATTAGCACAAAAAATTAATGCATTGCCTGTTCATAGATTAGATAGAAACACAACAGGTCTTATAGTGTTTGCAAAAAACGAGGAAAGCCGAGAGGAACTATTGGAGGCATTTAAAAATCACACCATAACAAAAAAGTATATTTGTCATGTTTTGGGAATACCCAAATTTAACGGAAAAAGTTATAAGGCGTATTTGCTAAAAGATGCAAACAAGAGCAAGGTTGAAATTTTTGAGAAAAGAGTCTTGGGCGCATTACCAATTGAAACAAAATTTAAAACAATCGGTTCTGTAGGACAAACAAGTTTTGTTGAATGTGAACTTGTTACAGGAAGGACGCACCAGATAAGAGCGCAATTAGCCTTTTTAGGATTTCCAATAATAGGTGATGGAAAATACGGGAAAAATACAGAAAATAAAAAATATAAAGAAAAATATCAAAAATTACATTGTTTTTATATCAAATTTGATAAATTAAATAAAAAAATAAAATATTTAAACAAAAAAGAATTTTTTAAATATCCAGATTTTTATAAAAAGGTTGATTAATTTATTGCCTTAAATTCAAAGAAAATAAAATACTTAAAAAATATTTAATTAAGTATTTTTTTTATTTTAAAATAATTTTTAAATAATTTTTGTTATTTTTTTTGATTTTTTAAATAATTTTTTTATTTTTAATTAATTTTTTTAAATTTTTTTAATATTTTTTTAGTTTATATTTTTTTAACAAAATTAATTAAAATAATTCATAGATAAAAATACATTTTTAAAAATTTAATAAACATTTGCATTTTGCTTTTAAAAAGTGTTAATATGTAGATATTAAATAATATAATTATTATTTAAAAATTGGAGAGTTATGATAAAGATAAAAAAACTTTTTCTTTTAATGTTGTTTTGTTGTTTCTCTGTGCTTACATTTTATTCTTGCAGTGAGCCAGCATCTATTTATGGAAACTTTTCAAAAGATTTGTATGTTTTAAACATTGGAGAAGAAATTGATTTTAAATCTCAACTTAATTTAACCGGAATAGATTATCAAAATATTGAAATAGTTTTTTCAAATGATAAGATATTAGAAGAAAATCAAGATAAATTTGTGGCAAGCGCAAGTGGGCAGACTTATGTTTTTGCAAAAAGCGGAGAAATGACCATTGCTCAAACTCAAGTTATCGTAAATTATGTTTTTTCATCTCCTTCAATTATTTCTATTTCAAAAGATGGAGTTTTACAGTGGGAAGAAAGTCAAGTAAATATCGATGGTAAAATTGTAAAAGCAAATCAATATATAGTTTATGTAAATGGCAATAGACAATTTAAAGTTGACGACAACAAACTAGATTTTGCTAAACAAAATTTTGAGTATGGAAGATATCAAGTAGAAATTAAGGCTGTAGGTATCGATTCGCTGTATATAAATGAATCATTGACAAGCCAATCAAAAACGGTTGTTTATGATTATATGAGTACAATAGAAGGATTAAACATAGAAGTTTCTACAAATTTTTTAAATCAACAAGCAACAATTTCTTGGAATGAAATTGAAAACGCATTATATGATGTTTATTTAGATGGTTTTAAAATAAATGAACGCAAACTTTCTAGCTCTTCTTTTACTTATGATTTTGAAAGATTTTCAAATGGCAAACAAATTAAACTAGAAATAATTGCTTATGATTCTAAAAATGAAAAAATTCAACTTTCAACAGAATACATTTTAAATAAACTTTATTCTGTCCAACCAAGTTATGTATATGATGAAGAAACAGGATATCTGCTTATAGAAGATAATCAAAATGCTAGTGGTTATATAGTTTCTTATCTTGATGAAAATGATATAAACAATGGTCAAACAATCGTAAATGCAAACGAAAAAGAATTTTTAAACGATTTACCAAATGGTATTTATAACATTTCTGTTCAAGCAGTAGGCGGCAACAAAGATAATGGTTATTACTTAAACAGTAATTCAAGTCAATCTTTCAAGTTTGCAAAACTTGCTATGCCAGAACCAGAAATAAAAATTGAAGATGAAGACATAACAATAACTTTTGACGTAGATTATGATAATTATGTAAATTCTTACCTTGTAAAAGTAGGCGAATATAAAACTATACATAATATTGAAGATGGGTATCAACTTGTTTTGAACAGTTCTGTTTTAAATGACGGTGAAAATTTACTCGAAATTTTTGCTTTGCCAACAAAAGATACCCAATCTTCAACAGGAGTTAAATACTATTCTCAAAATGGAGTTACTACAAATTTTGTTTTAACTTCAAAGGCTTATACTTATAACGTTTATAAATTGAAAAATATTGACAACATCACACATCAATTTGAGAATGAAAGTACAAAATCTCAATTAATATTTAATAATGTTACATTTGCAGATGCGTTTAAAATTTTTGTTAATGATGTTCAAGTTCCTACTTTTGAATTAGAAATAGGAGAAAGCTTAACTACATTAACTTTTGATAATCTTAACTCTTATTTGCCAAATGAAAACAACCAATATGTTATTGGAATTGAATGTTATCGAGAAGATGGAAAAAGTATAAATTCTTTTGGCACGAAAACTTTGACAATTTTATCTCCTGTTCAAAAAGCGGAAAATCTAAATGGACAATACAATTGGTCGCAAGTAGAAGGACAGGTTGAATACAAATACACAATTTATAGTTCGGATGAAAGTTACCAAACGAGCAACTTTTTATTGACGGAAAACACAAATGATTTGCAATTAAAAGAAAATTTGCCTTTTGGCTATTATAAAATAGAAATCGTTTCTATTTCTACTGATACAAACTTTTATCTGGACAGCAATTTTGCTGATAGTGAAGCTTTGCTTAAAGACGAATTTTTGGTTTATGAACAAATAATGTCGCCAAGTGTTAACTTTTTACAAACAGAATCAGGTTTCCAACTTGAGATTTCAAATGTTGAATATGTCGGT
>CALWTO010000003.1 GCA_944384485.1 uncultured Clostridia bacterium | reverse complement strand
ATTTTGATGTTTCAAAAGCAATAACATCTATTTTCAACATTTTCTCGGAAGCAAACACATATATTCAACTTGCACAGCCTTGGGCAGTTGCTAAACAAGAAGGGCAAGAAGAACAATTAAAAGCCATTTTAAGAACACTTCTTGAAACAATAAGAATAGGTGTTGAACTTTTAGAGCCATTTATGGCCGAGAGCACTGGTAAAGTTTTAAGTGCACTTAACTTAAAAACAAACTCAACTTTTGAAAATATTGATAGTTTTGATGGACTTGAAGCAAATGAAAAAATAGGTGAACTTGCAATTTTGTTTCCTAGACTCGACATTGCAAAAGAGATGGAAGAATTATCAAATTTATAAACAAAATCTGGCTTTGCCAGATTTTTTTACATTATCTTACATAATAAACATGCAAGTATTGAACCTAAAAGTGAACAAAAAAGGGCAACAGGTATAGCGTATAAAAGTTTTTTTACTTTTGTTTTTGACATATAAATTGTTGTCACATAAAAAATTGTTTCACTGCAACCTAAAATAACGCAAGCACACCTAGAAATATAACTGTCCGCTCCATATTGTATAAGGACATCATTTAGAAGAGCATAGCTTCCTGAACCGGTAAAAGGTCTTAAGAAAACAAGTTCCACAAGTTCACTTGGAATTCCTAAAAAATTAAAAGTAGGCGCGAAGTAATTTGCTAATATAGAGGTTATTCCACTTGCTCGCAAGAGGGCGACACCTATCATTATCGTTGCGATGTATGGGAAAATATCTATAATAAGAGGTATAGATTTTTTTGCACCTCTTATAAAAGTTTCATAACAATTAACTTTTTTTATATGGCCATAACAAAAAATTAATATAAAAAGTATTGGCAAAATGTAAGCACTCATTTTTGTCCCCTATTGAAAATTTTTGCACATAAGTTTACAAGAAAAACTGCAACAAGAGTGGTAAAAATTGTTGTGATTAATGTTGGAAGAATTATATCTGCAGAGTTTAAAGAACCTGCATTTTCTCTTAAAGCTATGACAGTTGTAGGCAAAAGCTGAATGGATGTAGCATTAACAACTATAAGCATTATCATAGGAAAACTGGCAATACAACTGCCTGTATCCATTTTTTGTATTGCTTTTATTGCTAGAGGAGTCGAAGCATTACCAAGTCCAAGCATATTTGCTGATAAATTCATTGCTATTAATTGTTCTGTAATTGGATCATTTACTTTAAAAACTTTTTTTATCAATGGTCTTAAAAGTTTTGCGATTTTTTCACTTAAACCGCTTGCTTCAACTATTTCTAAAATTCCTAGCCACACTACATAAACTCCACAAAGTTCAATTGATAAAGAAAGTGCTTCTTTTGATGAATTTAACATTTCATTTAACACAACAGTAGGATTCTTGATTGTTAAAAAGCATAAAGATGCCAAAATCATTGTAAACCAAATTTTACTCATGTTAATTTATATTCATTTTAAGCAAAAAAATATGTTAACTAGATAGACGAATTGTATAATGTTGTGAAAATTTAATTTGACTTTTTTTATAATTAAAGTTATTATTTTGCTAGGAGAAAATTATGTTTGTAGACACACACGCTCATTTAACAGATAAGCAATTTAATCAAGACATAGAAGAGGTAATAAAAAAGACCGAAGAATTGGGGGTGAAATATGTTATAACTTCTGGCTTTAATTTAACGTCATCTCTGCAAGCCGTAGAATTTGCAAAAAACCATAAAAATGTTTTTGCATCAATTGGTATTTATCCTGAATATGCAAACACTTTAAACGATAAAATTTTGCAAGAATTAAAAGATTTGGCTAGAGATGAAAAAGTTGTTGCAATAGGTGAAATTGGTTTGCAATTCACTTCTGGAGCAGAAAACAAAACAGAACAAGAAAATGCCTTTGTGAAACAACTAGAACTTGCTTATAGCCTTAAAAAACCTATAGTAGTTCATTGTCGAGATGCTATGGGGAAAATGATTGAACTTTTAAAAGATAATAAAGAAAAATTACTTTATGGTGGGACTATGCACTGCTTTAATGGAAGCAAAGAAAGCGCTATGGAAATATTAAATTTAGGATTACATATTTCTGTGGGCGGTGTTTCAACATTTAAAAATGCTTCAAATTTGAAAGAAGTTTTAAAATTTTTGCCTATAGAAAAAATATTGCTAGAAACAGATTGTCCTTATCTTGCGCCTTCGCCATTTAGGGGAAAAAGAAATGCTCCTTTTTACATCCCAACAATTGCCGAAAATTTAGCAATAATAAAAAATTTATCGATAGAAAAAGTGGCAGAAATTACATTTCAAAATGCAGTAAATCTATTTAAATTGGAGAAAAATTAATGGAACATAATTTTAAAAAAAAATTTGGACAAAATTTTTTGAAAGATACAAACTTACTTAACGCTATTGTTCAAGACGGCGGAATTTCTACACAAGATGAAGTGCTTGAAATTGGTGCAGGTGCAGGAGCTCTAACAAAACAACTATCTTTGAATGCAAAGAGAGTTGTTTCATATGAAATTGATTTAGATTTAAAAAGTAAATTACTTGATTTAGGATTAAACAATGTTAAATTTATTTTTAAAGATGCTTTAAAAGAGCCAATTGAAGAAATTGAAAATAATTTTGAAGGCAATTACAAACTTGTTGCAAATTTGCCTTATTACATAACCTCACCATTAATATTTAAGTTTTTGCAGGAATCAAAAAAATTGATTTCAATGACGATTATGGTTCAAAAGGAAGTTGCGGAGCGAATTATTGCAAAGGAAGGGGGAAAAGATTATGGAATTTTGTCAGTAATGACGCAATTTTATTCTGTGCCCAAAATTTGCAGAACTGTAGGTAGACAAATGTTTTATCCTGCACCAAATGTCGACTCTGCTGTTGTAAATTTGGAGTTAAACAAAACAAGATTTGCTATAAATGAAAAAGAATTCTATGAATTTATAAAGAAATGTTTTTCTATGAGAAGAAAAACTCTTTTAAATAATTTGCAAGGCTATAAAAATTTTGATAAAAAACAGATAGGAAATTTGCTTAAAGATTTTGATTTAAGCAAACGCCCTGAAACATTTTCGTTAGAAAAATTTGTAGAAATGTTTAAAAAGTTTTAAATATTTTTTTATCTTTTTGTGCAAAATTGTGTTGATATTTGTAATTATTTTTGTTATAATGTAAACTATAAAGGTAGATAGGGGGATTTGTGCACACACTATCATTATTGAATGGTTTAAGCGTTTGGGATAAAATTCTTGCAATCTTCGACTTAATTCCTAAGTTGATATACTTTTTGTATACCTGTATGGCTAGTGCTGTAGATGCAATGCAAATGCTAGCAAGAAGAATTTGCGGGCTTGATGTTTATTATGTGGATGGAGTGGCGATATATGGGCAAGATCCAATTACAGAATTTATAAATGGTATTTTAGGATTTGGTGATTCAAAAGGAGCCTATCAAGCATTAAACACAACCTTTTGGTCACTTGCAATTTTTGCATTAATATTGCTTGCATTGAGTTCTTTTGTTGCTATTATAAAAACACATTATAATGAGGATACAAGCAAGACAAGCCCTTCTAAAATTTTATATAATGCATTTAAGGCAATTGTCACTTTTGCGATAGTTCCTTTTGCGGTAATATTCGGAATACAACTTTCTAGTTTGCTTCTTCGTACTCTTGACAACATAACAAACACAGCAGCAACAGAAGAAGCTCTAACGGGAATTTATGGCACAAATGCTGTAAACAATTTTTTCACCGTAGTAGAAGAAAGACAAAACGAGGGAAGCGACTATACTCAAAAAATTTATGGCTCTTATGATATGTTTGGTTATGGCGCAGCTTCAACAAACTCGCCTATTTCGGGATTGCTTTTTAGAGCTGCAGCGTTTAACGCAAACAGATTTAGAAATGGTGATTATGACTATAAAACTCAAATGTTGTTTGACATGGGCTCTGGTGGTAATTTGTTTGGTAATTCAAACAGTGCTGGTTATAACTCTGCTGAAGATAAACAAGAATATGTAGCATATCAAGTAGATTATGCATTTATGAACAATCTCCATTTTAAAACGGCAACAAGTTATTATGATTTGGTCGATGAGGCGGGTGATTGTGGCCTTTTGGTTTGGAACCAAGCAGATATATTTGCTCAAAAGATGTTTGATTCTTTTACAAAATACAATGTGTCATTAGTATGGCTTTATTATGATTTATGGCAGTTTAATTTCATAATTGCATTTGCCGGGGTTGCTGCTACATTTGGTATAATGATTTCCATCATATTAGGTCTAATGATAAGATTAATTAAATCTGCTGCGATGTTCTTGATATATCCACCACTTTTAGGACTTTCTCCAATGGATGACTTCAAAGCGTTTAAATCTTGGTCGAATGATTTTATTAAACAAATCTTGTCGACTTACGGTGCTGTAATTGGCTTAAATTTACTATTCTTGATTTTGCCATATGTTCAACAAATTGAATT
>CALWTO010000002.1 GCA_944384485.1 uncultured Clostridia bacterium | reverse complement strand
GTTTCTAAGCAAACACGATTTGCCCTTGACCTTTTTCGTGTGGCACTTGTAGTATTTATATCTCGTTCCCATATGGCTGGAACCCGCCTCAGCAATCACACTTTCACCGCAGTATCCGCAGAAAATTTTGCCCGTCAAAAAGTATGGGTCGTATTTATCCTTTTTGTAGTTCCTGCGAAAGTGTTCCATCATACCATTCACCACTTGCCACAACTTTTCTTCAACTATCGGCGGAATTACATCAGTAAAAATCTCACCGCCAAACTTTTCAATTCCCATATATCTTTGGTTGTGTAGCATTTTAGCGATCGCATTGCCGTTCCACTTTTTGCCAGTTGTCGTTCTTGAACCCTGCGCATTTAAGTGGCAAGCAATTTCAGTCGCTTTCTCGCCCACCGCATATTTATTAAACGCCTGTCGAACAAACTCTGCGTGCTCTTCATCAATTTTCCACCGCTTATCTTCAACCTTGTAGCCATAGGTGACCTGTCCGCCTGTGTAATAGCCCTTTATTAAACTTTCACGAACGCCACGCCTAACCTTCTGGCTGAGCTCAGCAGAGTAATATTCGGCCATACCCTCAAGCACACTTTCCATCAAAATTCCACTGGCATCATCGCTAATATTCTCTCTTGCCGACAGCACACGAACGCCATTCTTCTTCAACTTCATTTTGTAGTTTGCACTGTCGTACCTGTTTCTTGCAAACCTATCAAGTTGATACACCAGCACATACTCAAACTCTTTTTTCTTACTGTCCTCAATCATCTGTAAAAAGGCAGGCCTTCTGTCGGTTGTTCCCGATAGTGCCCTGTCGATATATTCATGAACAATCACATAATCATTTCTCTCGGCATACTCGTGACACACTCGAAGTTGCCCTTCAATTGACTGCTCTGTTTGCCTGTCACTAGAATATCTAGCATAAATTACAATTTTCTTCATCTTTTCTCCTATAATTAAATACTTTGTTTTTTGAGTATCTTTCATCACAAACACATACCACAAACTTTTTCATAAGTTCAGCACAAACCTGAAAGTTTTTTAGTTTATTTTTCCTTTGGCTTTTGATATGAAAACACACTTCTTGGGGTTAGTTTCTTTAAATCTCTCTTCTCCCTTAAACCTACCAACAATTTCTCCACCAATCTTGAAACCACCTCTGCGTAGACTTCTTCGTCAATCTCTATTTTCGGTTCTTTTAACACCTTCTTTGAAACTCTATCAATCACAACCGCATTGTTTAAATTTTGTTCATCCATAATTATTCTCCTCATCACAATTAGAGAGGCAATGAGTTAAATAATTTTTTGTTTAAAATTCTATTTTTGTTTATTTAAAGAGTGATCCTCAAAAACTATTATCTGCTAAAATTTTTGGGTTAATGAAAAGCCGACTTAGGTTAAATGAATTCTATAAATTTAAAATTCCTAACCGTTAATAGCCTTCTAAAAGCGAAAGTGGGTTTCCCACTTCTCGGCTAAACGTAGGTGGCGCAAAGTGCGTCAGTGCTAATAGGTGGTGCGTCAAAATATGCTCTTATTTTCTTGGCTTTTTGGCGTATTTCCAGCACTTTGAGCCACCTCTTTTCCTGCATCATTATTTTTTACAATCAATTTGCCTTATTTCTTTTCAATCCCTAGTCCAATCAATAGCCACTTGCTTACTTTTCACTTTGCCCATACTCGTCCCAATTTTCTTAAAACCCCGCTATCCTTTACACTTTCATCGCCACTCATAATGCTTGCCAAACACCGCCCATTTTCGCCGTCACCTCCTCTTTTATTTGCTTTTTCAAAGTCTTTAACTATCACTCCTATCAACTCCAACATTAAACTTAAATCTTAGACCGCAAGCTTATTTTTCGTTACTTACCATTTTTTTTGATAAACAGCTCACTCTTTTATTAGCTCTCACAATTGCTCAACAGCCCCGTAATCACAACCCTCGAACTCAGCCACATTTATAAGTATTTTCTCAAAACAAAACTACCCGTTTCGTTATTCGAATAAGGGTAAATGCAATAACCCTTTTTAACTTAAATAAAAAATGCCTCTCCATATAAGGCACTCTTGTTGCGTAAAATACCACCAATTTTAAGCAAAATCAACCCATTTTATGCATCTACGCCATCATTATTCAACACACTTCCCAATCACTCAAAACCCAGCAAACCCTTATTTTAAAAGCTTTTTCACCGTCCCCATAAAATTATTTCAACTTTTTATTCCTGTCCCCCCCTCTTTTCCGCATTTTGTTGCACAAAAAAAGCCACACTTTGCAGTGTGACCAATCTCATTTTCCTTTTCTTTTATCTCAAAAAGAGAGGCAATGAGTTTTTATTTTTTACTCAATTTTTCATATGCTTGTTTGATTTTTAAAGCCATAAGTTTTCTTCTTTCTAAAAGAAATTCCTCGTATGTCATATTTTCCCAACCATGTGGCAAAGCGTTTTCTTCTTCCATCTTTAAAATTTCTTCTTCCTTTTTGCCTTGGCAAATAATAGGATAATATTTTGCTGGATCTTCATCAAGAATTTCCATATTGTCTTTCCAATCAATATATGCATAATTTGCCATTTGGTTAATCATAACATCACTGTATCCTAAAGATTTTAAATAGGCTTTTGGAAACAAGTGATGTTTTTCTAATGATCTTCTATTTCCATCGACCCCAACTTCATATAACTTTGAAACAAGCAAATTCCCTTTTGAAAACAACAAGTGGGCATCAAGTATGTTCAACGATGCACAATATGCGTTCCATGCAGAATTGCCTTTACCAGAAACTGCCAAACCATCAGAACCTGGAAGAGTAATTGTAAAATAGTCATTTGTCAATTTTTCAGACATGAGCTTTTCCAAATATATTCTAAATTCTTCAAAGTTTTTCATCTCTTTAATAGCATTTAAATGTGTTTCCATCGTTGATTCAAAAGACCCAGAATACAATGAAACTAACGAAATATAAAAATACCATTTAGAAATTAGCAATAAATTTTCATTATAAGATGCATTAAATCTATGTTTTGCAATTAAGTAGAATGCATATGCATAAAATATTGCAGTATCAGAAGAAATCATATCTTTACTATAATACCCAGCATTCATAATGCATTTTAAAAATTCATGCCATGTATGAACATTAAGCACATCTTTTAATTTTTCTTTCAATTTGTCGAATCTTTGGTTTCTTAAATTGATGTCTATCGCACCCTTTTTATCAAAATCTGCACCTCTTAATAGTTTGTAACCATATTTTAATCTTGCCCTATCAAATCCATATGCTATAACTACCCTAACAATATCCTGAGGTTCAACCTCTGTTATTGAATTATAAGATGTAGTTTTTGTGCTTGGAATCCGAGAATCTTTCGAAAATTGTTCAATAAGATTTCTACCTTCTTGCCAATACAATGAAACTAAGGTTAATACAAAGTCATTTTGTTTTAGAGTTATACCA
>CALWTO010000001.1 GCA_944384485.1 uncultured Clostridia bacterium | reverse complement strand
TTTCAACTTGCTGGTGCGGGGAGAAAAATTCAAAAGAATTTTTCAAACGCCAAGATGCCTTTGTGCCATCAACAACTCCGTTCGACTTGCATGTTTGAAGCACGCCGCCAGCGTTCGTCCTGAGCCAGGATCAAACTCTAACGTTATATATATTCTTTTAAAATATTTTTTAGGTTAGTTGCACGTACACTTCGTGCGTTTGTCTCTTAGCTCAATAACTTTAAGTAAATTGACTTTGTTCTTTTCAATTCTTGTACTTTCTATTTAATTTTCATGGTTCTTTGCTTCCCCTTTTCTAGGTTAGCGAGTATATATTATCACATACCCTCTCACATTGTCAACACTTTTTTACATCTTTTTTATCTTTTTTTATCCTTTTTTATCCTTTCTTGCGACACTCCCTACCCCGTTGTTAAGTCTTAAATAAAATTTTTAAAATAAAAAAAGAGATTTATCTCTTTTTTTTAATCAAACATGTCTACTTCTTGAGAATAGCCTTGTTCTCTATCTTCTCTTTCTTTAATTTTCTTCTCTAAATTTTCAATAAAATTTTCACCCATATAATCTAACAATTTTTCGTTCGCCGATGCTGCTTTAAGTAAGAATTTTGGATTATTTATCAATTCTTCCCCCACGTATCTTGCATTTAATTCATCAAGAGATATTGCATAAATAGAACCTTCTTGATTATTTCTCAAATCTTGTTGTAAGTCTTTAAAATATATTGGATTTTCTTTTAACAATGATTTTATAAATTTTATATCTTTTTTTAATAAATCTCCCATTTCCTCTAAACAATATGGTGAAGTTTTTGCACCAATGGTGAACAACTCTTTATCATTTAAAAATTTTGGATATGCGTAATTTAATGCTTTTCCTTTACTTTTCACTGCTTCAAGCACAATTTCTCTATCACTTTGCAATTCTTTGCTTGCATATTGCAAAGCGAGTCCGTTGTTTTTTACTGCTACAATACAAACTTTTTATCAGAAGCGTATTTTTTATCCATTTCACCAAGCATTTTTCCATCGCTATTTAATGCAGCACAAATTATCTCTGAATTTTTTTGTAATTTTTTTCTTAATATTGAATAAACCGAGCCAAAACTTTGAAGAGCAATCAAACCTATTTTTTTATTATGCCTAAACCTAATTCCTGCAAAATGTAAATTAAGTCCATTAGCTTTCACAGCTTCTGTTACCACCTCTTTGTTATTTCTCAACAAAAAACTACAATTGCTTAAACTTCCATGATTTCTTACATGTTCTATCGCACGTTCTTTGTCATAAATAAATACCGTCACTTTACACTTCGTTTTAAAATATAATTACTTTAATAAAAAACGAGCTAAAAATCATATACGCTCGTTTATAAACTTATTTTTCTAAATCATTTTCTTTCATTTGAACATTTTGAGTTCTTGTTTTTATATTTATTTTATTTTTGTTTGCACAAACAATATTTTCAAAATCTCTAATTTTAGCATACAATTCTGTCATGTCGATATCCTCCCAACTTGTCTTTATCATAACATACTTTTTTTAATTTGTAAATACCTTTTTGAAAATTTTTTACATTTTTTCAGGAGCATTAATCCCCAAAACAAAAAGTGCTTGAATTATAAATTTCCTAACAAGTTCGCTTAACGCTATATAACTCCTTTTTTTCTTTACATCACTTTCGCTTAAAATTTTCACATTATTATAAAATGTTGAAAACGAGCTTGCCAAATCATACACACTTTCGCAAAGAGTATTTAAACTATTATCTTTGTAGCAAACTTTATATGATGAAATTAATTTCAAAATGCTCATTGCTATTTTCCTTTCTTCTTCACTTTCAATAACAATTTCACCATTTTTATCTTCATCATTTGCTTTATTTAAAATGGAATTTATTCTTGCAACTGTATATTGAATATATGGCCCCGTTTTCCCTTCGAATGACAAAAACTTGTCTATATCAAAAACATAATCTTTAGAAATTGTATTACTCATATCACCAAATTTCATTGCTGCCATACCAATATCAAGTGCTAAACTTTCATTATTTTCAATTCCGTTTTCTTTAAGTTTCAAGGAAGCCTTATCTTTAACCAAATTAATAATATCTTCAAGTTTTAAAACTTCTCCATTTCTTGTTTTAAATGGTTTTCCATCTTTTCCGTTCATTGTTCCAAATTCAATATGCACTAGCTCTTGATTCTCTGGAGAAATACCTGCCATTTTGCATGCTCTAAAAACTTGTTTGAAGTGTTGTGCCTGCCTATTGTCCGTTATATAAACTATTTTATCTAAATCGAACATTTTGTTTCTCATTAATATTGTTGCAATTTCTGTAGTATGGTATATGTCCCCACCGTTTGCTTTTTGCAAAATAACTGGAGGCATTGGATTTTTATATAAAATATTCCCGTTCTCGTCTTTTTTATCGGTTGGAACATTTTCGCCGTCAACAGCAACATCTACTACCAGAGCTCCTTGACTAACCTTTGCCAACTTTTTGTCTTTAAAAATTTGAACTGCTTCTTTAACATATGGCATAGCATCACTTTCCCCAAGCCAGTAATCAAAATGAGCCCCCAATTTGTCGTAATTTTCTTTTATTCTTTTTATAGACAGATCTTTAATTATAGAATAAATTCCGTAGTAAGGCTCTTTATGCTGTTGAACAAACAAAGTGTAATCTTCCGCTTTTTTCTTAAAAGCCTCATCTGTTTTTTTTCTAATTGATGCTTTTGGGTATGCGTTATTTAACATATCCATAGTGATTTCAACTTTATCATTACTTCTTCCAAAATAATATTCAAGAAATCCTTCATCTTCAAGTTGGGCAATATTTAACCCCATTTGCAATCCCCAATCGCCAAGATGGGTATCACTAATTACTTCATCGCCCAAAAGTCGGTAAAGCCTTTTTAAACTTTCACCAATAATTGGACTTCTTAAATGACCTATATGTAATTCTTTTGCAACATTAGCCCCGCCATAATCCATCAAAACTTTTTTCTTATTCAAGTTTTTTTCTATACCATTGCTTTCATCTTTGAGCAATTGGTTTGCTTGTTTCGAAAATGTTTCATTTTTGATTATAAAATTTACAAAGCCTGGTTGACATGCTTCTACATTATACAAAGATTTTGATTGTATATTATTTGCTATATCGGTTGCAACTTGAAAAGGGTTTTTTTTCAATTGCTTTGCCAAAGAAAAAGCACTATTGCACTGAAAATCACAGCCTTCCCTTCCTGAAAAAACAACAGAAGCAAGGCTTGTATCAAAGCCAAATTTTGAAAAAACTTCTTTTAAATCACCTTCTATTGTTTTTTTTATGTTCATTTTATACCTCTTTATATTTGCTTCCTATCTTCAAGTGCTTTTGACAAGGTAATCTCATCCGCATATTCTAGATCGCTACCCATTGCTATTCCTTGAGCAAGCCTTGTAACTTTCACTCCTAGTGGAGAAAGAATTTTGGAAATATACATTGCTGTTGCTTCTCCTTCAACATCAGGATTAGTTGCGACAATAACTTCTTCTACATTGTCGTTTGAAATCCTTTGCAAAAGTTCCTTAATTTTAATTTGATCTGGCCCTCTATGTTCAAGAGGGCTTATAGTGCCAAATAATACATGATAAACGCCATCGTAGTTTTTGACTTTTTCCATTGCTAAAATATCTTTAGGGTCTTTTACGACGCAAACAATTTTCCTGTTTCTGTTTTCACAAATTGGACAAATTTCTTTATCTGTAAAATTACCACAAATTTTACAAAAACCAATTTTATTTTTTGCTTCAATTATTGCATTTGCAAATTTTTCTGCTCTTTCAGCTTTTCCTTCTATTACAGAGTAAGCAAAACGTTGAGCGCTTTTGTAGCCAACTCCTGGAAGCGTTCTAAATTGCTCTATTAAATTTTCAATAACTTCGTCTTGCATTTTACATTCCTGGCAATGAAGGCATTGATTCTTTTTCTTTTCTTGAAATTTGTCCTAAACAATCATTTACCGCGCTACAAACTAGGTCCTCGAGCATTTCAACATCATCAGGATCAACGACTTCTTTTTTAATTTTTATTGATTTCATAGTTTTGTCGCCTTTCATAACGACTTCAACCATTCCACCACCAACTGAAGAATTAAATTCACTTTCTTCAAGTTCTTGTTTGGCTCTATTCATATCTTCTTGCATTTTTTGTGCCTGACGCATAAGTTGCTGAAGATTTCCCCCACCAAATCCACCAAAACCACCATATGCCATTTTTAATTACCTCCTATTATAGTTAATTTATTTCCTAAAATTGTTTTTAATTTTTTTATGTCCTCTTCTTGTCCAGAAAGATTAGATTTTTTTAATTTAATCTCTAAATTCAAATCTAGCCCTTGCCATCTTAAAGCATTTTCAAGTTCCCTTTTCCCTTCCGCCAATATTGTTGCCAGCATTCCTTCTTCAACATTAACCACAAGATTATTTCCCTCAATAGAAACATCTGTAATATCTCCACAGGCAACATGAAGTGCAACGAATCTTCTCTCTTTTAAAAACAAAACAATTTTGCCCCAAACATTTTTTGCACTCAACTTGTCACTGTTTATTGTGTTAATCTTTAGTTTTTTTTTGCCTGATCACCAAACATTGCATTTATACTTAAACTTTCCAACAAAAGCCTTGGGGAAAGTGTATAGCGAAGTTCATTTTCGGCGCTTGCAAAAATCTGCATAAATTCCAAAAGCTTTTGTTCCTCAATTTTTTTTGATTGTTCTAAATATAAGTTATAAACATCTTCTGGTAAATTTAAAAGTTTGTTTGGATCTTTGCAAGTTGCACAAATGAGCAAATCCCTACAATGCTTTGCCAAATCTTTTACAAAGACTGAAAGATTTTTACCTTTTTGATCAAGGTCGTCAGTGAAACTCAACACTTCACCTACATCTTTATTGTTTAACAAATCAAAATATTCAATTAAAAGTTGATAGTCTGTTGTTCCTAAAACTTTTAAAACGTCTTCTTTTGTAACTTTACCTTCCCCATAAGCAACTACACAATCGGCAATAGAAAGTGTATCTCTTACACTGCCTTCACCACTACCCGCAATTAATTTTAAGGCTTCTTTATCATATTCAATTTTTTCTTGATTAAAAACATTAACTAAAATCTCTGTAAGTTTTTCAATTGAAAGCAATCGAAAATCAAATCTTATACAACGAGAAAGGATGGTCGCAGGCAGTTTGTGAACTTCAGTTGTTGCCAAAATGAATATAACATGTGCAGGTGGTTCTTCAAGAGTTTTCAAAAGAGCATTAAAAGCACTTTCTGTCAACATGTGCACTTCGTCTATTATGTAAACTTTATATTTTGCATTGATAGGCAAAAATTTAACTTTTTCACGCAATTCTCTTACATCATCAACTCTATTGTTTGATGCAGCATCTATTTCTATAACATTTATGTCGTTTTCTTTTTCAAGCCTCAAACAATTTTCGCACTTTCCACATGGAGAACCAAATTGATTATCAAGACAATTTACTGCTTTTGCAAGTATTCTAGCAACACTTGTTTTTCCAATTCCCCTAGAACCTGTAAAAAGATAAGCATGAGCAATCTTCCCGCTTGCAATTTGGTTTTGCAATGCTTTTGTTATATGCTCTTGCCCTATAACTTCATCAAATGTTTTTGGTCGATATTTTCTATATAAAGCTAGATATTCCATATTTCTCCTAGTTTTTAAATTATACACAATTTGCTTGATAAGTCAATTTAAATTATAGAATTGATTATTTGGATGAAAATATTGCTATCTAAACAACCTCTCCCAACAAGTACTCCATCTAATCCTTTAATATCTTTAAAAACGCCTATGTTTTTAGGTGTTAAAGATCCACCGTAAACTATTTTAATCTGTTCACCCGCTTTAGATGAAAAATCATCGCTGATTACTTTTCTTATAGATTTGACAGCAAGTTCAACTTCTTTTGCTGTTGGAGTTTTTCCAGAACCAATTGCCCAAACCGGTTCGTATGCGATAATAATATTTTCAAGTTCATTTTCGTATAAACCTTTAAGTGCATCTTCAATTTGGCGTTTTAAAGTTGAAAGTGTATTCATGATATTTCTGTCAACCAAACTTTCTCCCACACAAACTATTGCAGTCATTCTGTTTTTTAATGCATTCTTTATTTTGTTATTAATTTTTTTACTGTCTTCTTTAAATTTATTTCTTCTTTCACTATGGCCCACAATGACATATTTAACACCACAGTCTACAAGCATTTTACCGCTAATTTCTCCTGTGCAACCTTCTTTATCATCTTCGCAAATATTTTGTGCACCCAGTGCAATCTTTCTACCATCCAACATGTATTTTGCTGTGGCAAGAGAAGTAAATGGAAAAGCCATTATTAAATTTGATTTGTAATCCTCGTATTTAGCCAAAAAATTAATTAAATATTCTTTTGTTTCTTTATCTGTTTTGTTCATTTTGAAGTTTGCTATAACTATTTTGTTCATACCCTACCTCACAACTTTATTTTCTCTTGAATAACTGAAATACATGGCAAAGTTTCATCCTCTATAAATTTTAAAGTTGCTCCTCCACCTGTTGAAACAAGGTCAATTTTATCTTCACAACCAACTTTTTTTACAGCACTAACGCTATCACCTCCACCAACAATGGTATAAGCCTTTGAATTTGCAATTGCCTTGGCAATCTCTTTTGTCCCTTCGCAAAATCTTGCATCTTCATATTTGCCTAATGGACCATTCCATAATATTTGTTTTGCGTTTTTAATTTCTTCTTTAAACATTTTGATAGTTTTTGGCCCAATATCATAAGCCACCATATCATCAACAAGATCTTTTGTAACAATAGGTTTTTTCTTCTTTGCATTTTCTCGTAAACATATATGGTCGGTTGGTAATAAAATTTTCTTCCCTTGACTGTAAGCAATATTTAAAATATCTCTTGCGTATTCCACACTATCATCATAAACAACCGACTGCCCAACAGAAAAGCCTGAAGCAACCATAAATGTATAAGCCATAGCACCCGCGATGATAATTGTGTCTGCAACTTCCAAAAGCTTCATCATAAATTTAATTTTGCTTTTTACTTTTGCCCCACCAATTATCACAACAAAAGGATGCTTTGGCTCTTTTATAGCACCGCTTAACCCTTCAATTTCTTTTTCCATTAAAAGTCCTATGGCATTTGGCATAATTCTTGCAATAGCATAAGTTGTTGCATGCTCCCTGTGTGCCACTCCAAAAGCGTCGTTTACAAAAACATCTCCAAGTTTTGCAATTTCTTTTGCAAAATTTAAATCACAATTTGTCTCGCCTTCATAAAATCTTATGTTTTCAAGCAAAAGCACATCGCCATTTTTCATGTTGTTTATTTGATCTTCAACTTCCTTCCCTACCGCTTTGTTTGCAAAATAAACGCGAGTTGGCAAAAGACGCATTAAAACTAAAGCAATAGGCCACAAAGATTTTCTAATTTCATAGCCGTTTGGCCTGCCCAAGTGAGAAATTAAAACAATTTTTGCTTGTTTTTCGATTAAGTACTTAATAGTAGGCAATGTTTGAACTATTCTTGTAGCATCAAGAATTTTACCATTTTCATCAATAGGCACATTAAAATCAACACGCAAAAGGACAACTTTTCCTTTTAGGTTTGCCAAATCTTTTACCGTTCGCTTCATAAAGCCTCCATTAATATAATTTTACACTTTTTCGCAAAAATTGCCAAATCATTTTAATATCTCTTTTAAAATTTCAAGGCTTTCATCTAAATTTGCACTTGTTGCTATTTTTAACCTTTTTTCGCTAGAAAATTTTTCGCTAGAACAATACCATAAAAAATGTTTTCTCATATACAAAACAAGCCATTTTTCTTCATAATATTTTCGCAATATTTCTAAATGCTTTTTTACTACATCAAACTTGCTGCCTTTAAATTTATTTCCAAAAATCTCTTGAAAAATCCATGGTTTTCCCATCGCCCCTCTACCAATCATCACGCCACTAGCACCTGTTGATAACATTTTTTTGTAACTTTCTTCGTCAACAACATCGCCATTTCCTATGACCGGAATGGACAAGCTTTGGCTCAATCTTGCAATAGCATCATAATCTGCTTTTCCACTATAACCTTGTTCAACAGTTCTGGCATGCAAAGTAACAAAACTAGCGCCACTTTCTTCACACATTCTTCCAAAATCTAAACTAATATCTTTGTTTTTTCCCAAACGAAATTTTACTGAAACAGGTCTATCGCTATTTTTGACACAAGCAGTAATTATCTCTTTTGCCAAGTTAATATTTTCCATTAATGCTCCGCCCTCACCATTTTTAACTATCTTTGGAGCAGGACAACCCATGTTTATGTCAATAATATCGTATTTGTCAAGCAATGGATTTCTCAACGATAAAGCCATAATTTCTGGCTCATGTCCAAAAATCTGACCTATTTTAACCTTTTCTTTTGGTGAAGTTATTGTCATAAGTTCTGTTTTTTTAGGATTATGTAGCATTGCTCTTGAAGAAAGCATCTCAGAAAAACAACCTTCTACACCAAAATCACTACAAACTTCCCTAAATCCAACATCACTTACTCCTGCCATAGGAGCTAAAAATAAACTTTTTTCAAATTCTAAATTTCCAATTTTCATAAGAACATTTTATCAATAATTGCAAAATAATCAAAAGGATTTTCTTCTATTTTGATTTTTTGTCCTATTTTTTAATAAGATTTTAAAATATTGAACAATAAGTGGCAATGTCAAAATCAAGTAAGATGCTCCTCCTACAAAAATTGAAAAAACCATTCCCCAAACATTTGGAAATAAATTTAAACAAATTTTTACTAGTAGAAACATTATAAATGCAGAAAGCAAAGGTAAGGAAAACTCAAAAAAAGGAATTTTTACAATATCTTTTAATTTAATTAAGGCAAGCACGCATACACTCCCTGCAAGAAAAATATTAGAAAGCGGAATTGCAAAAATATTAATATTGTTTTGTACAGCAAGAGTAAAAACCAAAAAAACTTTTACAACGCTTCCAAAAATGGAACAAAACATAGAAAAAACATAAAACCCTTTTGCCTGTAAAATCGCAATTAAAAATTGCATTATTGCAGTCAATATAATTGCAACCCCTCCCACATAAGTAAGGTTGACCGCATAGCCCAGATATTCTCCAATAAATGTAGGGTAAATAACAGGGTATAAAAACTTGGAAATAGATGCGATTCCAAAAACTAAAGGAAGAATAAAAAGCCAAAGCAAACAAAAGCTTTTGCTTATAATATTTTTTAGCCCGACTTTATCATTTCTTTCGCTTAAAAAAGAAACTTTTGGAAGCAAACTCATGCCAACTGATAAAGAAATAATCAAGGGAAAATTTAAAAGAGCACCAACAACTCCTGTTTGCAATCCATACAATGTTGTTGCTTGAGATGAAGAAAATCCCGCTTTGACAAGTAAAGAAACAATAAACATTGAATCAATAGCATGCGTCAAAGGAACAATCGCTCCACCAAAGCTCAAAGGTAAAACGGCATTAAAAAATTCTTTTTCAACATTTTCCTTTACTGCTTTTGCCCGATATTTGAAGAACATTACAAAAGCAAGATATAAAAAAGCCAAAACTTCGCTTATAGTGATACCTAAAAAAGCACCAAAAACTCCGCTTGCCAAATCATTGCTTAACAAAAGTTTTGCAAAAAACAAGCCAAGTCCAAGTTTTACCGACTGTTCAATAATTTGACTTATTGCTGTTGGTGCCATATTTTCGTAGCCTTGAATAATACCTCTATAAACACCAATCAATGCCCCCATTGGCAAAAGGAAAGCAAGAAGCATATAACTAAACTTTCCTTCGCTTGCACCTTGAAGAGAAGAAATTTGACTAGAAAAGAGAGCAAAACATAATCCTAAAACCAAACTTAACCCGGCAGAAAATAAAAGAGCAATACGAAAATAGCCATTTACTTTATAGATTTTTCCACTTGCACGAGCAGATGAAACAAGTTTTGAAAGAGAATTTGTAACACCTCCAGTAACCAAAACAAGCGAAAGTGAATATAAAGACATAACCATTTGAAAAATTCCTATGCCTTCTATTCCCAAAATATTAGTAAGTGGCAAACGAAAAAAAGCGCCAAATATTTTGCACACAAAACCGCTTAAAATAAGTAAAAAAGCACCTTTCCCAACACTATTTTTCATAAAAATATCATGTGAAAAGCAAAAAAAAATATACAAAATTCAAAATAGCTATTTACAAACAAATTAAAATATGTTAAAATATTAACAAAAAAGGAGAAATTATGGCAAACGAACTTGATTTGTTATTTGATAAATTAAAATTAATTACACCAAAAATGAGAGACAATGAAGAGCCAGATTCAAATGCAATCACAAGAGCTTGCAATCATATGTCTATTTCAGCTTTAAGTTCTTTTTGGAATAAAGGCGAAGAAAAAAACCCAATAATTGGTTACGGCTTACCAACAAATATATATCATCCAGATCAAGCAGATGAATATTATGAAGCATTGCAATTTTTCAAAAAGAACGAATCTTTTTTCAATAAAAGAAATAGCAAAATGGTTTTAAAAGTTATGGACCTTTTTGCTTGGAATACAGACAAAGAATTCAAAGAAGTATTCCCTCATTATTACACCTCAAAAACTAATAATATATCTATGTATGACACAAAAGATATAGATGTAAGAAAAATTGCAAAAATGTTTGCTAAAGATGGCGACTTATCAAAAGGATTAAAAGATAAAGAAGAAATAGAAAAATTGGACAAACAAATGGCTACACTTTTTCACGAATTAAAGTTAGACATAATAAATTCTTATAAAAAATCCCACACAAAAACCAATTATACAAAATCCTCGACCCCATATTTAAAATCAAATTTTGATTTTTCAAACGATTGCGAACGAGAATAAAAAAAGTTATCTATAGAGATAACTTTTTTGTTTATATTTTTTCATCAAAATTTTCAGTGGTCGTATCATCTTTCCTTTCGATATTGTCTTCTCCACTAAACATATTTGCTAGCACACTTTTTGCATTGTTTGAAATTTCTTTTTGTTTAGTTTCTTTATTTATATCAACTTCTTTAGTCTGATTTGTAGCAGGTTTAATAGTTTCTTTTTTTGTTGACGAATCTTTTTTACCCTCATCAATTGAAAATGAGCCTGTACTTTTTTTCTTTGCATCATTTTTTGAAGAACTTTTCTTTGTTGCTGTTTTTTTGCTTGCACTTTTTTTGCCTGTAGAACTTGAACTTGCTTTGTCAGTATTTCTCCAACTATAATCTTCAACCTTGCTTGGCTTTGATGAACCTTTGTTTGACTTGGTTGAAGCTTCAACTATCGATGCTTTGCTATTATCTTTACTGAAAAATGGTTTACTGAACTCTTGTGCAAGTTTGCCAAGTTTTCCATTACCTTCATCCAACTTTTCATACCCACCAAACTTGTTGACAACTTTATCTAAAATTTCTTTTAATTTAGAAAATTTTGGCTCACCATTTTTTTCTTTAACAAACTCAATCTGTTGCTTGTAAATATTGATTATTTCAGCACCTTTTTCTCCATAAGTTTCTAGTATAGCGATTGCTTTTAACACAAAAAATTGTGAACCCATTTCATACAAATCTTGCCAATATAAATATTCTTCACTTTGCCAATAAAGCCAAATATTTAAATTAGGCACTTCTTCATCGCGAATTGTGAAAGCAACGTCGACCAGGTTGTAACGTTTTCTGACATTAATTCTAAAATCCGAATTGTTCTCCTCTTCATAAGTGTCAATAACCGTCTTCACTGTTTGGTCATACAATTTTTCAACAAGAACAAGACTTGCTTTTGCTCTGTCTTCATTGTAGGTTAAATTTATTTCAAATTCGAAAACCAATTTTGCATATCGAAGATGTGCAACATATCCATTTGAATCTTCAACTTGAATTTCCTTTTGAACTTTTATTAAATCTTTTTTTATATCATTATTTATGTAGTAATTCCCAACATTATCAAATTGTCCTAACAAATGATATTGCAAAAACAACATTTTATTGCTAATCTTTTGATAATCTAAAAAATCTATTTTTTTGAGCAACAAATCCTCATTGCCAAAAACTTTATACTCAATCTTTTGTTCTTCTTCTTTTCCTTGTGAAACATTTTCTTGCTTTTGTGAATCTTCTTTCTGTTCTAAAACTTTGTCTTTGTTATCTTCAACACTAGCAAGATTAAATTTTCTCTTTCTTCCCATGTATCACCTCATAAAAAGTATACCATAAAAAAGAAATATCTGCAATTATTTCTTTAAAAAACTTATGCAAAAGGCTTTTTCTTTTATTGCATTTAAAGTAATACCATTTGATACACATTTTCCATTATGATTAAACAAACAATTGGCTTTACATTCAATGCAAATTGTTTTGGAATCTCTTTGCGGTGCGTATGTTGGTATTTTATCAAAAAGTTTTTTTGTTGTGTCTATGTCTTTTTTGTTTAAACTATCATTAACAAAACTTTCACAAATCACCTTTCCATTTATTAATATTCCTTTTGCTTTACAAGTAAACCTATCATTGAATTTGCAAACTGTTTTTCTGCACCTAATATCCATATATGCTCCTTTAATATATTTTTGCCATACAATTGACAATATAAACAAAAATTGTTAAAATGTTGAGTAAGGAGCAAAAAATGAAAGTAGTATTATTAAAAGATATAAAAGGAACAGGTAAAAAAGGAGATATAAAAGAAGTCGCAGATGGATATGCAAAAAACTTTTTGATTAAAAACGGCTTTGCAAAAGTAGCAAATGCAGGAGCAATCAACGAAAACAATTTGAAAAAAGAATCACAAGCATACCACAAAGAAATGGAGAAGCAACAAGCAATTGAGCTTGCCAATAAACTAAAGAATGTCAAAATCATTTTAGCAATTAAGTGTGGGGAAAATGGAAAAACTTTTGGATCAATCACATCAAAAGAAATTGCAGAACAACTAAAATTGCAAGACTATGAAATCGACAAAAGAAAAATAGAATTAAGTGAACCTATTAAAACAATTGGCGAATATGAAATAACAATCAAACTTCACCCAGAAGTATCGACAAAAATTTCATTACAAATTACTAACAAATAAAAGCATAACCTTTACAAGTTATGCTTTTTCTTTATTTTCAATATAATCTAATAAGTATTTATATTTTTTCATGTCCTGTTTACACTTCTTTTTTAAATAACAGACCATCATCTTTTTAAATATTCTTTCTCCAAAAAATTTCCTTACCCCTCTAACAAGTTTGTCTAATTTTCTGGCGCTGTTAGTTAACCAAGAGCCATTAAAATGATGTATTGCATGAGTGTTATCTGTAAGCATAATTTTTTGACTTACATAATCTTTTTTGCAATTTCAATCGTTAGGATAAATTACTAATCCATCATCTAATTCTTGATATGTATTATTTAATTTAACTTTATAAAATTTTTGCGTAACAATAGACATGTAGGTAACATTTGTTGTAAGATTATAACTACCATTATCATTTAAGAAAGTTAGTTTGTCATAAACAGCCAACAATCTTTCAATCCATTTGCTATGTTTTTCTGCACCCATTACTGCAGTTGGCATCCAAACTTGATTTTCAAAACCTGAGAAAGCATTATGTTTTAAAAATTCATCTAATGGTTTTACTACTTCCACATCTGTATCCATATAAATTCCACCAAAATCATATAAAACCTTTAATCTCATATAATCTGAAACAAATGCAAACTTTTTTGCTTGATATGCTTGTTTCAAATATAAATTTTGGTTCATATCAAAATTACTTTCGTTCCATTCAATAATTTGATAATCCGGACAATATTTACGCCAGCTTTCAATACACTTTTTAGCTAATTCGGATTTTTCTTTACCACCTACCCAAATATAGTGAATTATTTTAGGAATTTTATTTATCATTATAAATTTTCCTCCAATATTTTTGAAATTCTTTCGCAAGCATGACCATCGCCATATGGATTTGAAGCTTTATGCATTTTTTGATATTTCCTTTTATTTGTCAACAAAGATTTAAATTCTTTATAAATAGTATCCTCATTAGTCCCTACAAGTTTAAGTGTTCCCGCTTTTATTCCTTCTGGTCTTTCCGTTGTATCTCTCATAACAAGAACCGGCACCCCTAAACTTGGCGCTTCTTCTTGAATTCCTCCACTATCAGTAAGTATTAAATAACTTCTTGCCATAAAATTATGAAAATCTAATACCTCTAATGGCTCTATTAATTTTATTCTGTCATTACCTTTAAATATTTTATTTGCGGTTTCTCTAACTACAGGATTTAAATGAATTGGATAAACTACTTTGATATCTTTAAATTCATTTACAATTTTATTTATAGCGTTAAACATGTTTTCCATAGGTTTCCCTAAATTTTCCCTTCTATGAGCAGTAAGAAGGATTAATTTATCGTTTCCCAACCATTTAAATATCTCATGTTTATAATTTTGGCAAACAGTAGTTTTTAAAGCATCAATTGCTGTATTCCCAGTAACATAAATTGTGTTTTTGTTTTTCCCTTCACTTAACAAATTTTGTTTAGCACCATTTGTTGGTGCAAAGTTAAATTCTGAAATAATTCCTACTGCTTGTCTGTTAAATTCCTCTGGGAAAGGAGAATGAATATTGTATGTACGAAGTCCAGCCTCTACATGTCCTACTTTTATGTTCATATAATAACAAGCAAGTGCAACGGCAAAAGTAGTCGTAGTATCTCCATGAACTAGGACAATATCAGGCTTTTCCTTTAACAAAATGTTCTTAAATTTTTCTCCTAAAATAGCTGTTGTTACATCTGCTAAAGTCTGTCTTTCTTTCATTATTTCCAAATCATAATCTGGTTTTACTTTAAATGCTTTAAGAACCTGTTCAAGCATTTGTTTATGCTGTCCTGTAACACACACAATAACCTTAAAATTTTTATTCTTCTTTAATTCCTTTACTAATGGACACATTTTAATTGCTTCAGGTCTTGTTCCAAAAGCCAACATAATTTTTTTCTTCATAAAAAAAGTTCTCCTCTTGAAAATTTAATAATCAAAAGCCAGAACTTTTTTTCTTCACTTAATTAAAGATTTGTATTGCTTTAGTATTTTTTTATAAACATCTTTGTTTAACAATTCTTTATAAGCATTTTCTCCTACCTGTGAAAGATTGTCAGAATTTAGTATTGAAATAATTTTTTCTGCAAAAACATTTTCGTCAAGTGGAGATAAATATCCATTTTTCTCATCTGTTATTATTTCAGCTGGGAAAGTTCCTTGTATGCACAATGTTGGAGTTTTTTGACTTGCCGCTTCTAAAATGGTTATTGGTGCATTATCACAAACAGAAGGAAAAACAAAAAGCTTGGCTATTTGATAAAACGCCTTGCGTGTTTCGGTATCTTTTATGACTCCTGTAAACACGCAAGATTTATATAAATCTAAATCTTTTGCTAATTTTACAGTCAAGTCATAATCTACCCCCCCCCCAACAATTACGAGTTGAAAATTATTCAACTTTTGCACGACCTTTTGACACGATCTCAGTAGGAAGTTGATATTCTTTGTTTTTATACTAATTCTAGACATGAAAAGAACTACATTCTTTGAATGTAGATTATATTTATTTTTTATTTCTTCAACAAATTTTTTATTATCTAAATAATCAAATTTTGTTGTGTTTCTTACGACTTTAATAGGAACAGAAACGCCAAAAGATTGATATAGTTTTTTCGTGCCTTCACTCACAGTCCAAACTTCTGTCGCTTTATTTAACTTCTTTACCGCCTTTTTGGTTAAAATCTTTGAAACAATTTTATTGTTTGTTATTGACATGTATTCATCATATAATTTTGTATGTCCATGATAAACAACAGGTATTTTATATTTCTTTGCCATTTTCAAAGCAAAAGATGCAAGCCCAAAAAAAGTGTGAATATGTATAACATCAATTTTTAAATCTTTAAAGGTTTTTTCTAATTCCCTATCTAATTTAGGAACAGGTATATCTCCCACACTTTTGAAAAAAGGAATTGTTTTACATCTGATGATAGGAAATTTATCATTATCCTTGTTTTTTCTCTGCCCTTGGCAAAATAGAACAATATTACAATCTTGTTGCAAATTTTCCATCACATCTTCAATTACAGTTGTAACTCCACCAACAAAAGGTTTATAAATATCAGAAAAAACAGCAACATTTATTTTGCCTTTCTTATCTTTAAAATTCTCCAACATCTGTTTGTTGTGTATTACCATCTTTTCTCCTTAATCAAGAATCAAGCATTTGCCAATTTCTCTGCTCTATCTTTTATTAGTAGTGCTTCAATAAATTGATCTAAATCGCCGTTCAGCACCCCCTCAAGATTGTAAGAGGTAACATTTACTCTATGGTCTGTAACCCTGCCTTGTGGATAATTGTACGTTCTTACTCTTTCAGACCTATCACCTGTACCAACTTGACTTTTTCGATTTTCTTTATATTCTTTATCTCTTTGTCCTCTATAAAAATCATAAATTTTTGCACGCAAAATTTTCATCGCCTTTTCTCTGTTTTTAATTTGAGAACGTTCATCTTGACAAGCAACAATAATTCCTGTAGGCAAGTGAGTGATTCTTATTGCACTTTCTGTCTTATTGACATGTTGCCCACCTGCACCTGAAGAACGATAAGTATCAATCTTTAAACCTTTTTCATCAATTTCGACATCAATATCTTCGATTTCTGGCAAAACGGCAACAGTCGAAGTTGAAGTATGTATTCTTCCTTGGCTTTCTGTTTCAGGCACTCTTTGAACTCTATGAACGCCGCTTTCAAATTTAAGTTTGCTATATGCACCCTTCCCTTTTATAGAAAAAGTGATCGCTTTAATTCCACCAAGTTCAGTTTCGCTTAAATCCAAAACTTCATATTTCCAATGTTGTCTTTCGGCATAATATTGATACATCTTTGCAAGAACAGAACAAAACAAAGACGCTTCTTCTCCTCCTGCTCCAGGTCGTATTTCAACAATAACATTGTTGTCATCGTTTTCATCTTTTGGCAAAAGCAAAATTTTTACATCTTCACAAAGTTGTTCTAATTTATGTTTTAAGTCTCCAATTTCGTCATAAAACATTGCTTTGAGTTCATTATCTTTTTCTTTGTGGTATTCTTCCTCGCAAAGCAAATATTCATCATACATGCTTTTCAATTTTTCATAACTTTGTGCAACATCCTCAATCATTGCTCTTTCTTTGGCAATTTTTCTCCACTCGTTGTTGTTTGAAATGATAGTCGGATCGGAAACCTGTTGTGTTAAAAGGTCATATTTATCTTTTGCTTTTTTTGTTTTTTCGAGTAAACTTTCAATTAATTCTTCCATAAACAATCCTTTCTATTTTATTATAATCATTTACCACTTCTATGTCTACAAAATTTTTATCTTTCATTAGATTTGCAACTTTTTTGGCTTGACCTTGTCCAACCTCAAAAAACAAATAACCGTCTTTTTTTAAAAAAGAAGGTGCTTCTTCTATAATTTTTTTGTAATAATCATAGCCGTCAATCCCACCATCTAATGCCAATTTGGGATCGTAATTCTTTACTTCGATTTCCAATTTTTCAATATCTGCACTTTTTATATAAGGTGGATTTGACACAATAATATCAAATTTTTTATTCTTTTTAAAATTTTGAAAAAGGTTTGACTCTACAAAATTAACTTTAACATCATTATTTTGTGCGTTAAGTTGGGCTAGAGAAAGAGCCGGTTTGGAAATATCACTTGCAAAAATATTTGAATTTGAAAATTTTGCAAGAGCGACAGCTATTGCACCGCTTCCAGTGCATAAATCTAAAACATTTTCTGCTTTTATTTTCTTTATTTTTTCTAGAACCTTTTCGACTAAAATTTCGGTTTCGCTTCTAGGAGTCAAAACTTTCTTGTTTACTTCTATTTTTAGCCCATAAAAATCAACAAAACCAAACATGTTTGACAAAGGTTCGCCTTTTGCTCTTCTTGAAACGAATGACATAATTTTGTGGTATTGATCTTTTGTAACAAACTTTTCTAGTTTTACTTCCGCCCTTCCTTTATTTAAAACGCTTGCTATAATCCAATCCATGTCACTTTTTTCACATTTTTCACAAGCCTTAAGTTTTGTTTGCATTTCGGCAAAAACGCTAGACATAGGGATTTGATTTTTTCCATATTCTTGATTATCAACAATTTTATCAAGTTCTATAATAGCCATACTTGCCACCTCTATTTGAGTAGTGTTTGGTTTTGCATAAACAAGCCACAAAGAAATAAAAGAAAAATCTTTTACAAAAGAATTTTTGGAAATTGCACAAAAATTTAAAATTTCATAAATAAAACTTGTGCAAAGCAAAAATATAGCAAGATTAACAAAAAAATTTGCTATCCATGAAATGTTTATCGCAATAAAGGATATCACAAAGGTAGAAAATAAACAAACATTTACTACAAAATTTAAAAAGTTGACGTTTTCCGTTTTATTCAAAGCTTTTAAACTTTCTTGACCTGCTCTGTTAAATCTATACATGCCGAGCATGAAAGGACAAAATCGCAAAAGCACAAAATATAGATATATTATTGCGATTCTCATTAACGCAACAATGAATGATTTTAAATAATAGTTTCCTTCAGTAATCAACTTGTTGATTACAAAATTCGGAACAAAACTTAAAACTACAAATCCAAGCACAAAAGACAAAATCATTGTGGCAAAAAGTAAAAGATAATTGGCAACAAATTCATAATTAATAGATTTTTTATAAGTTTTATTTTGTTCTTCTATAGGTCTTGTGTTCAGTTTGCTTTCCATTGCAATAGTTTTTATATACCAATAAATTCCAAGGAACAAAAAAACAATTCCACGCAAAAGTGCAAATGAACAAATTTTATATTTTTTTACTTTTCTGCCTACAATCTTTTTCTGTCCATCATTGTCTATAATGGAAAGACAAAATTTTTCTTTTTGTAAAATAGAAAGTCCATTATTTAAAGGAAAAATGACATTAAACATATAATTTTTTTTACCATTTTGTCATTATTCTATACAATAAAAGAATTTTCTATAAAAATAAAAAAGCGATTTCTCGCTTTTTCTTATAAACCATATTTTTTGTTGAATTTTTCTACGTTACCGCTTGCGTCAACAACTTTCTTCTTCCCTGTGAAAAATGGGTGACATTTGTTGCAAATGTCAATACTCATTGTATCACCTTTTGCATTTGATCTTGTTTTGAAAGTATTTCCGCAGGCACATGTAACAGTTACTTCATGATAATCTGGATGAATTCCTTTTTTCATATTATACCTCCCGAAAATTTAGTCTCCCACATAAGGAAGAAGCGCCATATTGCGTGCTCTTTTGATTGCTGTGCAAAGTTCTCTTTGGTGATGAGCACAAACACCTGTTTGTCTTCTTGGCAAAATTTTGCCTTTTTCTGTAATATATTTCTTTATCTTTGCAACATCTTTATAGTCGATAACTTTTTCACCAGCAACACAAAAAGCGCAAACTTTCTTTTTAGAAGTTGGTTTACGAAATTTTTTTACTGGTTTTTCTTCAACTTTAACTTGTTCGCTCATATTAATCTCCTTTTAATTAGAATGGCAAACTGTCATCATCGATAGGTTCAAGCTCTGCTGTTTCTTTAGCAAAAGATTTTGGTGCTGAAGAATTTTCACCAGCATCTGCAGGTTTAGTTCCCAAAAATTCTACATCGTCAGCAATAATATCAGTTGCATATCTTTTGCTTCCATCACTTGCTTCATATGAAGAATTTTGAAGTCTTCCCATAACACAGCATTTTGAGCCTTTTTTCAAAAATTTGTGACAGTTTTCCCCAAGACCTCTCCAAACTACAATGTTGAAAAAGTCAGCTTGTGGACCATTTTCTGAATTTGAAAATCTTCTTTGAACAGCCAAAGAAAATCTGCAAACTGAAACGCCACTATTTGTTGTTGTAAGTTCTGGATCCTTTGTTAAGTTTCCAATTAACATAACTTTATTCATAATTTCTCCTTATTGCATTATTTTCTAACAAAAATCTGTCTAACAATGCCTTCTGTAATATTCATGAGTTTTGCCATTGCGTCAACTTCTGTTGGATCAAGTTCAACATTCATGAGAACATAAAAACCTTCATTTTTGAAGTTGATTGGATAAGCAAATTTTTTCATTCCCCATTTATCAATTCCAAGCACAGTGCCTTTTTTGTTTTCTACATAAGAAGAAAATTTCTTAATAAGTTCTTCTCTTTTTTCTTCAGACACATCAGCAGAAATGATATACAGAATTTCATACTTATTCATACTTATACCTCCTTTTGGACTAAATGGTTTTTTCGTTTACACAAAAAAACAAGGACAGTTTTTTACTGCTGGTGATATAATACCATTAAAAAAAAGGTTTGTCAAGCAAAATTTTAATAGATAATTGAATAATTAAATTGCTAAAAAAAATAAAGCAGACTAAATCTGCTTTATTTTTAACCATTCAAATATTCTTCATATTTTTTCTTCTTTTTCTTCTTAACTATTATAAAGATGAGTATAATGAGAAGAATCAAGAATAATATACTAAATACTATTCCCAAAATTATTCCGAGAACATTGTTTGTTTGAATGATAAGAGCATGCTCTGTATAAATCCAAAGTAAACCAAAGTATGATGGATCTGGATTTGTATACTCACCGTAGAAACTGATATCTGTGATATTGTAAGAGCCTAAATCCAAAATTCCGTTGAAAGGATTTTCTCTCGTTCCGACAGGTTCCCAATACTTACCATAGAAACTAATGTCGTTTACAACTTTGTAAGCACAATCTGCATATGCAATACCGTTTTCATTGTATCGATTTGTATTGACTGCCCAAGAAACAAATCCCATATCTTTTGCTTCTCTGATAATGTATGGATCATCTTCCGTTCCATTACCATCCAAGCTCTCTGCTCGATATCTTGCATCGCTCCAAACCATTTTTTCAAAATCTATTGTTATAGTATATGGTTTGTTCTCAATGAAGAATTTTGAGAGAATGTCTAATGAAATGTTGATTGAACCACCATTAGCCATACTTACAATATTCTCTATCATTCCATTTTCATTTGAAATTTTTACACCACCGATTGCAAAATTTGTTCCAGGAACTATTGTTAATGAAGCAGTTCCTCCGAAAAGTAATCCTTCAACAACAGAACCTTCTCTAACTAAAACGTTTTGAATTATTGTTCCGTTTATTGTATAAACAAATCTTCTTGTTCCAGTAAGATTAATCTCATCGAGTTGAGATTGACCATCGATAGTTAAATTAAATTTAAATGAAATTTCTTTTTGAGTTGAAATTGGTTTAACAATAATAACTGCATCGGTTGAAGATGATCCTTCTTGCAAATCTTCTGCTTTTGCAATGTAAACATATCTATTTGTTGCAGCTTCTAGGTTAAATACAGGGCCTTCAAAATCTATACCATAACCATTTTCATTTACAACTTCAATTTCAACTTTATCGCCAATCTTGATTGTAAATTCATTGCTGAAATCTTCAATTTGTTTTCCATTTACATAAACAGCATTAATTGAACCATGATTGTAACTTGTCGTATCAAATTTCATTCCAACTTCATCGCCTTCAAAAATTGCGGTCAAGTAAAGTGGAGTTTCTCTTAATCCCATGTCATATGTAAATTTGCCATCATTTTGTTCAATTCCACTATAAATCTTACCTTCTTGATCAGTCCAGTATTTAAATGCATATCCAAGTTTTTCCTCAGCCACAAGTGTAAGAGGCTTTTGAGAATCAAAACTTGTTCCTGTAATAACAACATCATCTTGCATCAAATAAGTGCTACCACACATTAATGGATCAGTTGTATTATTGCTTTCAATTGTCATTGTATATTTTGGATAGTAAACTGCATTGATTAAATATTGACCAACTACAAATTCAGTTAATGTGACAGTTGTACTGCTGTATTGAACATTTGTCCCATTTCCTGAAACATTCCAATATGCAAATTCATAGCCTTCAAAATTAATTGCTTGTAATTCAAGTTTGAGATTGTCGCTAATACCGAATTCCCCATACCAAACATCTGATGCTGAAACCCA